>JACIYW010000029.1 GCA_014359745.1 Paracoccaceae bacterium
GCCCATCGGCTCAATCATGTCGGGTTCCGGCACCTCGACATAATAAAGCCGCGTGGCCGGGTCCATCACCAGCGCGCGCTGGCTGGCTTGCTTGCGCACCACCTGGCGGTGCATCTGGCTTTCGGGCGGCACATCGATCACCACATCGCCCTGCACCCGTGCCTGACAGCCCAGGCGGCGGCCTTCCGCCAGGCCGCGTTTCTGGCGATAGCGTTCCTCGACCGCGTTCCAGTCCGACAGCGCCTGCGCCGTCACCGTAACCCCGTGTTTGGCGAACTCCCCGTATCCGGGGCTGACCTGACAGCGCGAACAGATGCCGCGCCCGCCACAAACGCTGTCCAGATCGACCCCCAGCGCGCGCGCCGCCGTCAACACCGGCGTGCCCGCCGGAAACCGGCCGCGTTTGCCCGAGGGGGTAAAGATCACCAGCGGATCGGTCATGAAGCCTCCTGTCGCATGGGCCCCTTGTAGGGCCTTGGGGACCGGGTGCAAAGGGGGGCATATGGTCGAGAGACCCGCGCCGCGATCGCCCCGCCCCATGGCCGCGCCGGTCTGGCGCCGGGTGATCGGTTCAGGCAGCGCCGCCGCCACCCGCCGCCGCCACCCGCCGCCAAAGCGGGCAGGGCAGGGCGCGCGGTTCAGGCGCGCGGTTCAGGCCACCGCTGCGCGGGGCCGCCCCTGACCGCCGCCACCGCCGCTGCGGCGGCGCGGCTTGGCGCCACCGGCTCCACCACCGGCCCCACCACCAGCACCGCCGCCCTTGTAGCCGCCCTTGAATGCGGGCCGCCCGCCCCCGCCATTGCCGCCACCTTTGGCGCCGCCGCCGTGGTCACGATCGCGCGCCACCACCGCATCCTTGGCAGGGCGCGCCGGGCGTTTGCCCTGCGCGCCGTCGCGGGTGCGGTTCGACGCCATCGGCCCGGTACGCTGGCCCTGGCGCTGGTTCGGCTTGATGCCCTTGGCGCTGTCGGCGGGGCGTTCGCCGCCTGCCGTTTCCAGCCGCTGTTTCAGCACCTTCTCGATATCGCGCAGCTCGTCGATTTCCGCCGGGGCGCAGAACGCCACCGCCCGTCCGGCCTTGCCCGCGCGCGCGGTCCGCCCGATCCGGTGGACATAGTTTTCCGCCACATTCGGCAGGTCGTAGTTATAGACATGGCGCACCGCCGGAATGTCGATGCCGCGCGCGGCCACGTCGGTGGCCACCAGCACCTCGACCTCGCCATCGCGGAATGCCTTGAGCGCGCGTTCGCGCTGCCCCTGGCTTTTGTTGCCATGGATCGAGGCCGCCGAAAACCCCCAGCTATCGAGCAGTTTCATCAGCTTTTCCGCGCCATGCTTGGTGCGTGAAAATACCAGCGCCAATTCGCCCGGATGCCCCTTGAGATAGGTTTCCAGCAGTTTTGCCTTGTCGCCCTGGCTGACATAATGCACCGATTGCTCGATCCGGTCGGCAACCTGGCCCGGCGGCGCCACTTCGACGCGCAGGGGATCGGTCAGATAGGCGTTGGCGATCTCGTTCATGTCCTTGGGCATGGTGGCCGAAAACAGCATGGTCTGGCGCTTGGCGGGCAAAAGCCGCGCGATCTTGCGCAGGGCGTGGATAAAGCCGATGTCAAGCATCTGGTCGGCCTCATCCAGCACCAGAAACCCGGTCTGTTCCAGCGTCAGCGCGCGCCGCTCCAGAAGGTCGAGCAGGCGGCCGGGCGTGGCCACCAGAATATCGGTGCCCCGCGCCAAGGCGCCGGTCTGGCGGTTGATGGATGCGCCGCCCACCACGGTGACCACCCGCAGGCCGGTGCCCGCGCGGTAAATTTCCAGGTTGGCGGCGATCTGGTTCACCAGTTCGCGCGTCGGCGCCATGATCAAGGATCGCACGCGGCGCGGTTCGGGCCTGCGGTCGTCCGAGGCAAGGATGTGGATCAGCGGCAGGCCAAAGGCCGCCGTCTTGCCGGTGCCGGTCTGGGCGATGCCCAACACGTCGCGCCCGGCCAGAACGGCGGGGATCGCCCCGACCTGAATCGGGGTGGGGGCGGTCAGGCCGGTGGTGGCCAGCGCCGCGACGCGCTTGGGGTCAAGCCCGAGGGCGGTGAAATCAGTCATGTATATCCTGTCTGCGGCAGGCGCCGCATGTGATTGGCCCGGCCCATCGGGGCCGGCCGTGGCAAGGATGCGGCCTAGGCGCGCTTGCGCCAGACCGCCGGACCCCTGCGTGAAATGGGAACCTGATGAGAAGGGCGGCCGTGCCGCGCCTTGGCCCTGATCTTCGGTGCTATGTCCGGCTGCTCACGCGGCAGCGGATCAGGGGCTTGGATGGCAGATGCGCCCTCGACGCGGTAAAGTCAAGGGCGCGCGGGGCGCACGGGTGGGGATAGGAGTATTTGGGCCAAGATGAATGGCAGGCCGCGCGCGCGCCGGGCCTTCTATCGCAGGTGCTTTGCGAAATGCGCCAGCGTGCGTTCCCAGGCCAGTTCCGCCGCCGCTCGATCATAACGCGGCGTGCTGTCATTGTGAAAGCCGTGGTTCACGCCCTCATAGATATGGGTGGTATAGTCCTTGCCGTATTTATCCAGGGCTGCCTTGTAATCGGGCCAGCCCGCGTTGATGCGCTCGTCCAGGCCCGCGTAATGGATCAGCAGCGGCGCGCGGATCGCGGGCACATCCCCGGCGGGCACCTGACGGCCATAGAACGGCACCGCGGCGGCAAGATCGCCATAGGTCGCGGCCAGCGCATTGCACACCCCGCCCCCATAGCAGAACCCGACCGCGCCCACCCTGGCGCTGTCGGGCCGGTCGCG
This sequence comes from Paracoccaceae bacterium, assembly GCA_014359745.1. Taxonomy (GTDB): domain Bacteria; phylum Pseudomonadota; class Alphaproteobacteria; order Rhodobacterales; family Rhodobacteraceae; genus JACIYW01. The sequence continues at coordinate 2,796 of JACIYW010000029.1, forward strand.
CAGATATTCATAGCCCGCGAACATGTCGTTGAGCATCTTTTCAGGGTCGATCTTGCGATGCATCTCGCGGCCCGTGTCGTCATCGCCGGGATAGCCGCCCAGCGCGCTCAGCCCGTCGGGGCCCAGCGCCAGATAGCCCGCCTTGGCCACCCTGCGCACGACATCGGCAACATAGGGGTTCAGGCCACGGTTTTCATGCACCACCAGAACCGCGGGCAGCGGGCCAGGGGCATCCGCCGGGCGGGCCAGAAGCGCGGAAATGGCGCCATTGCCGTTCGGGCTTTGATAGGTGATGGTTTCGGTGGTGATGGCGGGGTCGTCGGGGGCCACCTGCTGGGCCAGCGCATAATCGGGTTGCAGCGCCTCCAGCACCATCGCGCCGGTAACGCCCGCGGCGGTATATTGCGCCGCGCGGGTCAGGAAATCGCGCTTGGTCAGGGTGCCGTGCACATAGCCGTCGAACAGATGCAGGATGCGCGGGTCGAAATCGGCGGCGGTCTTGCGGGGGTGCTTGGTGGTTCTGGTCACTGTCGCCTCCTGTGAGCGGTGATCATCGGGTCGGAAAAGCAGGGGCGCGCGGACGCCCGGTTCAAATCGCCGTGAAGATGGCCGGGCGGCGCGTCACTTGCCAAACAACCCCTTCAGCGCCTTTCCCGCCCCCTCTTCCAGCTTGCGGCGGGCGGCGTCTTCCATGGTTTCGCCCTCGGCGGGGGTGATGCCGCGCTTTGCCGCCTCGGCGCCAAGGGCATCCTTCGCCTTCTGTTCCAGGGCCTTGCGTTCCTTGACAAGGTTCTGCTTCGCCGCCCCTTCCAGATCCAGCCTGTAGCGCGGCGCGGCCCAGGGCCCGGTGATCAGCAGCGGCACCCGCACCCCGCCGCTGCCATCCGCGCCCGAAAGGGCCACGGGCGTCACCCGGTAATCCAGGGTTTGCGCGCCGATATCAACGCTGCCCGCGCCCTCGGCCCGCAAGAGCGGCGCGGTCAGCGCCATGTCGGAATTGAACAGCACCCCGTCCTTCATGGTGAAACTGCCGGTGATGGTGTTGAAGATCGTCTTTGATCCGCTGCCCACGTAAGAGGTGTCAAGCGTGCGCAACATCCCCGCCAGATCAAGCCCAAGGATCGCGCCATCGGCAAGCCTGACATTGCCGTTCCCCGAAACCGACCGCATCAGCGCGTTGACCGATCCGCCCGCCGCCTGAAAGCTTACCGCCCCGGCACCTGTCCCGGCCAGCCGGTTGACGCCCGCAGCCGCCGTCAGCGCCGGCTGCAACGCCAGCCCGGCCAGCTTCAGATCGCCACCCACCGACAGCCCCCTGCGGGCATTGACGACGACCTGACCGCTGACCACCCCCTCATAGGCCTGCATCTCGCGGATGGTTGTCACAAGCCGCCCCTGATCCAGCGTCGCGCGCAGATCGGTGCGGCCAAGCGCCACCGTGCCCAGGTTGACCGACGTGGCGGTCAGCCCGATATCGGCGTCAAGGGCATTCAGGCCGCTGGCATCAATGGGCTCGGTCGGCCAGCCGCCGCCCGTGGCCGGGGTGTCGGCCCCGCCGCCGCTGAACGCCGACAGATCCAGCGCGCCCGCCGAAAGGCTGGCCGTCAGCATCGGCCGCCCGGCCCGTGCGTCCGTGCCCGGCGCGAAATCCACATCGCCCGTCAGCCGGTTCGCCCCCGCCGAAACCGTCGCGCCGCGCAGATGCACGCGGCCGTCGGGGGAGAGGGTCAGGTTCGCCGTCAGCCTTGGCGCGCCCAGCCCGGCGGGCAGGGTTGTGGGGGGCAAGCCCGCCACGCGCAACGCCGCCGCCGGATCGGGCAGGCCCAGGCTCAGCGCCCCGTCGGCCGCCAGCGGCGCAAAGCCTCCGCGCCCCTCGAACCCAAGGGTGTTCGCGCCCGCCGTCGCCGTCAGCGTCATCGCGCTGGCCGCGCCTGAAAGCGCCTCGTCGGTGCGCTCAAGCCGCAGCACCATGCCCACATCCGTGCCGTTCACCGTGGCGCTGACCTCCAGATCGGCGGGGCCGGCCATTTCGGGCAGGGCCAGGCGGGCATCCAGCCCGGTCGCCCGGTAATCGCTGCCGCCGGCCTCGTCGAAAAACCGCACCGTGGCATTGGTGATCCGCACCTCTTCCAGCGATAGCGACCGCGGGCCGGTTTGCCCGCCCACAGCGCTTGGCGCCCCGCCAGATCGCATGGCATCGCCAAAATCCCAGTTGACCCGCCCATCCGCCGCGCGGTGCAAGGTGATCACCGGGGCGTCGATCACAACCGATTTCACCCGCACCGCCCCGCCGATCAGCGCGCGCGCGTCCACGCCGATCTCGATCCGGTCGGCATGCAGCATCGCCCCCTGATCCGACCACGCGGCAGTGCCGATATCCACAGCCCCGGTGCTGACCCCCAGCACCGGCCAGAACGAGGGGCGCACATCGCCCGCGATCACCACGCTGCGCCCGGTCGCTTCCCCCAACCGATCCGCGGCGATCCGGGCGATCCGGTCGGCCGGGATCAGGAACAGCGCCCCCACGCCCACCAGTGCCAGAACCACAATGGCCATAACGGCCCGAACCACCCAGCGCATCGCATTCTCCCTGATTTCAGGGGTCATCTTAGCCCATGCGCCCGATCAGGCAAGGTTGACACCCAAGGCGACGGGCCGGTCCGCGCGATTTTTCGCCGGGCGGTTCGCAGGGCGGGGGGAACGCGGCCCAGGCGCGCGCCGCGCCCAACCGGATCCGTCCCACCGGATCCGTCCCCCCACCGTCCAGAAACTGACCGTCCAGGAAATCTGACCGTCCAGGAAAACGCTCTTTCCCATCCTCTCGAAAAAAATACTCAAATCCCGCACCCGCCGTGCGCGCGCCGGTCAAGGAAATTGATCCAGCCTACTGAAACCAGCCCTATACGGCGCGCAGCCGTTCCATCAACAGGCCGTTGCGGCAATAGGCGGGTGCGGCATCGGCACCTTGCGGGTGATCGATCGACCATTGCGCACATTCTTCGGGATGCGTGCAGCCGGTACAGCGCAGTGCCGCGCCGCGCAGGGTTTCGGGGGAAATCCGCCCCTCGGCCAGGGCCTCGCCAAAATCGACGCCGACCTTCTTGGCGACATCTTCCATCAGACCGAAGTGATGATCGAATTTTTTCAAGCTGAACATGGCCGCCTCCTGATCCGGGGTGCCCGGAATGATTGACAATGACAACTTGTCACGCAATGGCAGGCCGCGATTTGACTTGGATCAAACCGGTACAGGTTTCGGGCAGAAATATCTTTGCGGATGGGCCTGCGGCGTTTCCGCTGATTCAACGAAAAGCCGAAACGCTCCAGGCAGCCGCCCGCCTGAATGGCAAGCGATCGCCGCACCCCCCATTGCCGCGCGCGCAGCGTTGACTTAGGGTCCGGCCCATGGTCGCACAGAACTTTCGCCACGTCCGGGCCTGGGTCTTTGATCTGGACAACACGCTTTACCCGCCCGAGGCCCGTCTGTTCGATCAGATCGAGGCGCGGATGGTCGCCTTCGTGATGCGCGCCCTCGGCCTCGACCGTGCCAGCGCCGATCGCCTGCGCGCCGATTACCTCGCGCGCTACGGCACCACCCTGGCCGGGCTGATGGCGGTGCACGGGCTCGATCCGGCCGACTACCTGATAGAGGTGCACGATATCGACCTGTCGCACCTGGCCCCCGAACCGGCCCTTGCCAGCGCCATCGCGGCGCTGCCCGGTCGCAAGATCGTCTATACCAACGGCACGCGCGCCTATGCCGGGCGGGTTCTGGCCGCGCGCGGGCTGTCGGGAAATTTCGATGCCGTCTACGGCGTCCATGAGGCGGGATACCTGCCCAAACCCGACCCCCGCGCCTTCCAGACGGTCTTTGCCCGTGACGGCATCGATGCCAGCCGCGCCGCGATGTTCGAAGATGATCCCCGCAATCTTACCGCGCCCCACGCCATGGGCATGCGCACCGTCCACGTCGCCGCCAAACCCGCCCCCGCCGACCATATCCACCACCACACCGACGATCTGGCCGCCTTCCTGCACCGCCTGGCCCCCTGACTTGTGACAGACTCTGGCCTGCGACAGAATGCCGGTTGCGCCCCTTGGCCGCAGACCTACCTTTGACCCACACGCCGTCACCCTGGAAAAACCGCACCTTGGAAAAACCGCTGATGCCCATCGCCCCAACCCCGCCCGCCGCCGCCCCGGCCCCGGAAATCGGCCGGGGGTAACGGATGGCGCGCATCGAAACCGATATCCTGATCTCGGGCGGCGGCATCGCCGGGCTGGCGGCAGCGGCGGCCTTCGGTACGGCGGGGTTTTCGGTGATCCTGACCGATCCGGCCCCGCCGGTGACGGTGGCCGATGCCGACGGCACCGATCTGCGCACCACGGCGCTTCTGCAACCCGCGCGCGATCTGTTGATCGAGGCGGGCATCTGGCAACGTATCGACCCCTTCGCGGCCCCCTTGCGGGTGATGCGCATCGTCGATGCCGGGGGTGCCACGATCACGCCACGCCTGACCCGCGATTTCAACGCGGACGAACTGTCAAACCAGCCCTTCGGCTGGAACTTTCCCAACTGGCTGTTGCGGCGCGAAATCGTGGCGCGGCTCGCCGATCTGGGTTCGGTCGATTTTCGCCCCGGCACCGCCACCCTGCGCGTGCAAACCCGCGACAGCGCGGCGCTGGTCGGTCTCTCGGACGGCACGCAGGTGTCGGCGCGGCTGCTGATCGGCGCCGACGGGCGCGACAGCGCGGTGCGCCGCGCGCTGGGCATCGGTGTCAAGACCCTGCGCTACGGGCAAAAGGCGCTGGCCTTCGCCGTCTCGCACCCGATCCCGCATGAAAACGTCTCGACCGAAATCCACCGCTCCGGCGGCCCGTTCACCCTGGTGCCGCTGCCCGATCACCAGGGCCGCCCATCGTCCGCCGTGGTCTGGATGGAACGCGGGCCTATCGCGCTGCGCCTCGCCACCCTGCCGGTCCCGGAATTCGAGGCGGCGATGTCCGAACGCTCCTGCCACCTGCTTGGCCCCTTGACGCTGCTGACCCGCCGCTCGGTCTGGCCGATGATCACCCAGGTCGCCGATGCGATGACCGGCGAGCGCAGCGCGCTTATGGCAGAGGCCGCGCATGTGATCCCCCCCATCGGCGCGCAGGGTTTGAACATGAGCCTGGCCGACCTGCGCGCCCTCCTCGATCTCGCCCGCGCCCGCCCCGGCGATATCGGCAGCCCTTCGATGTTGGCCGCCTACGCCCGCCGCCGCCACGCCGAGGTGGTCGCCCGTGTCATGGGGGTCGACCTGCTCAACCGCGCCTCGATGGTCAGCGCGCCGTTCCTGCGCGACCTGCGCAAGACCGCGCTCTCGGCGCTCTACGCCCCCGCGCCGGTCAGGCGGATGATGATGCGCGCAGGCCTCGGCGCCGCCCCCGCCGACTGACGCGCATCGCTGCCCCGCCGAAGCGATGCCTGATTTCCCCCATCCTCTCGAAAAAATACTCATCTTGCCAACGCCCCGCGCGCCCTCCGGCGCGACGCACCCCCGGCGTTACAAGACCTTCGCCACCACGCCGCGCAGCCGCTCCACCGTGGCGGGCACGTCATAAAGCTTGTCCAGCCCGAACAGGCCCAGACGAAAGGTCTTGAAATCCGCGGGCTCATCGCATTGCAGCGGCACACCGGCGGCGATCTGCATACCTTCCGCCGCGAATTTCCTGCCGTTCTGCACCTCCGCATCGTCGGTATAGCTGACGACAACACCGGGCGCGCCGAACCCTTCGGCCGCGACCGATTGCACACCGTGCCCGGCCAAAAGCGCCCGCACCGCGCGCCCCAATTCCCATTGCGCGGCCTTGGCCTTGTCAAAGCCGAAATCGCGGGTCTCATTCATCGCATCGCGAAACACCTTCAGCGCATCGGTGGGCAGGGTGGCGTGATAGGCATGGCCGCCGCCCTCATAGGCCTCCATGATCGACAGCCATTTGCCCAGATCCAGCGCGAAACTCGATGATTGCGTTTCCTTCACCCGCGCCCTGGCGCGCTCCGACAGCATCACCAGCCCCGCGCAGGGCTGCGCCGACCAGCCCTTTTGCGGCGCGGAAATCAGCACATCGACGCCGGTGGCCTTCATATCCACCCAGACACAGCCGGACGCGATGCAATCAAGCACCATCAACGCCCCCACCTCATGCGCGGCCCCGGCCATCGCGGTGATATACGCATCGGGCAGGATGACGCCCGCCGAGGTTTCGACATGCGGCGCGAACACCACATCGGGGCGCGCCTCGCGAATGCGCGCCACGGCCTCGTCAATCGGCACCGGCGCAAAGGGCGCGCGGGTGCCGTTGCCGGTCTGGCGGGCTTTCAGCACCGTGGCCTCTTCGGTCAGATGGCCCGCGTCGAAAATCTGGCTCCACCGATAGGAAAACCAGCCGTTGCGCAAGACCAGCGCCCGCGCCCCGCCCGCGAACTGCCGCGCCACCGCCTCCATGCCGCAGGAACCGCCACCGGGGATCACCGCCACCGCATCGGCATTGTAAACCGCGCGCATCCCCGCAGAGATATCGCGCATCACCCCCTGAAACTGCTGGCTCATATGGTTGAGCGAGCGGTCGGTGAACACCACCGAAAATTCCAGCAGGCCATCGGGATCGACATCGGGGCGAAGTGCGGGCATGGGGGATCCTCTCAACTGTGTCTGCACCAGTTATCGCGCCCCCGGCGCAAAAGTCCATGGCCGCAGCCTATCGCACACGGCCTATCCCACACGGCCTATCCCACGCGGCCTATCCAAGCGGGCCGGGGCGGCGCTCCTCGGACAACAGCACATTGGCATCGACCTGCCCCAACCCCGGCAGGGTCATGATCCGCCGCCGCAGCACCCGTTCGAAATCGGGCAGGTCGCGCGCGATGACGCGCAGGCGGTAATCATACAGGCCCAGCACATGCTGCACCCATTGCACCTCGGGGATGGCGGTGACGGCGCGCTCGAAATCCTCCAGGCTGACGCGGCCCTTGGTGGCCAGCTTCACCCCCAGAAACACCGTAACGCCAAACCCCAGCGCCGCCGCATCCACCCCCAGCCTGCGCCCCCGGATCACCCCCGCCGCTTCCAGCCTGCGGATGCGCCGCCAGGCGGCGGGCTGGCTCAGCCCCAGATCGCGGCCGATATCGCCCGCGCCGCGCGCCGCATCCGCCACCAGCGCCCGCAGGATGGCGCGGTCGGTGTCGTCCAGATCGATCACAGCGGCAGCCCGTCGGTGGCCTTGATGGTGGCGATATGCATCAGCGCCTCGATATCGGCGATATGGGGCAGGGTCAGGATGCGCGAGCGGTAAACCTGCTGATAATGCGCCATGTTGCGCGCGATCAGGCTCAGCCGCACATCGACCTGTCCCAGGAATGTCTGGATCTCCAGCACCTCGGGCACGGCGCGCGCGGCCTCGATGAAATCGTCAAAGGCGCGCGGCGCGGTCTTGTCAAGGGTGAAGCGCAGCGACACCTCCACCTCATAGCCCAGCGCGCGCCAGTCGATCACCGCCGATTGCCCGGTGATCACGCCGCCCGCGCGCAGCCGGTCCAGCCTGCGCCAGCAGGTCGCCGGGGTCACGCCCGCGCGTTCGGCCAGAAGGGCCCCCGGCAGATCGGGCTCGGCCAGCAGGTGGCGCAACAGGCGGCGGTCGGTATCGTCAATCTGCATGATAAATCCATAAAATACGAAATCTGATTATGATATTTCCGCATTCATGGCAACAGGCGCGAATTTTTCAGCCCGTTTCGGGCAATCGCGCCTATGCTGCGCCCCAAACACCAAACCTGAAAGGACCAGATCATGCGCGTCTATTACGATCGCGATTGCGATATCAACCTGATCAAGGACAAGAAAGTGGCGATCCTCGGCTACGGAAGCCAGGGCCACGCCCACGCGCTGAACCTGCGCGATTCCGGCGCCAAGAACGTCGTCGTGGCGCTGCGCGAAGGCTCGCCCTCGGCCGCCAAGGCGTCGGGCGAGGGCCTCAAGGTCATGGGCATTGCCGAGGCGGCAGCGTGGTGCGACCTGATCATGTTCACCATGCCCGATGAATTGCAGGCGGAAACGTATAAAAAATATGTCCATGACAACCTGCGCGAAGGCTCGGCCATCGCCTTTGCCCATGGCCTCAACGTGCATTTCGGCCTGATCGAACCCAAACCCGGCATCGACGTGATCATGATGGCCCCCAAGGGCCCCGGCCACACCGTGCGCGGCGAATATGTCAAGGGCGGCGGCGTGCCCTGCCTTGTGGCGGTGCACAACGACGCCAGCGGCAAGGCGCTGGAAATCGGCCTGTCCTATTGCTCGGCCATCGGCGGCGGGCGTTCGGGCGTGATCGAGACCAACTTCCGCCAGGAATGCGAAACCGACCTTTTCGGCGAACAGGCGGTGCTTTGCGGCGGCCTTGTCGAACTGATCCGCATGGGCTTCGAGACGCTGGTCGAGGCGGGCTATGAACCCGAAATGGCCTATTTCGAATGCCTGCACGAGGTCAAGCTGATCGTCGATCTGATCTATGAAGGCGGCATCGCCAACATGAACTACTCGATCTCGAACACCGCCGAATATGGCGAATATGTCTCCGGCCCGCGCGTGCTGCCCTATGATGAAACCAAGGCACGCATGAAAGCCATCCTCAGCGATATCCAGACCGGGAAATTCGTGCGCGACTTCATGCAGGAAAACGCCGTCGGCCAGCCGATGTTCAAGGCGACCCGCCGCCTGAACGATGAACACCAGATCGAACAGGTCGGCGCAAAGCTGCGCGCGATGATGCCGTGGATTTCGGCCGGTCGCATGGTGGACAAGGCCCGGAACTGACTTTAACAGTGGGGTGGCGCGCTTCATGGCGCTGTGCGCCACCTTCTGGTTCTGTAATGTTAAATGCAGTCGCGGTCACCCTTTTATTCGTCCTCTCGCTGCTACTGTGGCGGGGCATTTATTTCGAATTCTATTGGGCGGCCGCGGTCCTGATACCACTCTGGATATTCGTCTTCGCCGGGATATTCAGGAATATCCTGGACAGACGACGATCCATATTGCTTTCGACACTTCGCGAGCACACCTTGTTGATGCGCATATTGTCAGGCTGGGTGGTCCCGGCTCTTTCGTCCGTTTTGGTGTCTACCCTGTCCGTATCAACGATCGCTTTTTACGCGCTATTTGCAAGCGCCGCCCAAATGTTGTTTCTGACAATTCTTGCGGCGGCAAGCGCCCTGATTTACTGGGGGCTGTTGAGAACGTTCAGGCGGCAAGTAAACCCGCTTGCACTCTCATGGCTCAGCGCCTCCGCCACCATTATCGTCGTGACGGCACTGTTTTCAGTTCCGTATGCGTATCTAGAGTGGTCAGTCTTCGAGCGGCCAGGCTACATCCTCATGGATTTTGACGCGGCAATGTCAGCCGCTCTTGCGCAGGTTCCGCGCAGGAACGACTTCGTCAATGAAGTCATCTCGGCCTTGGTGCTGCTCGACTCGGCGAAACTTTGGCTGGCGACCAGCTTCACGGAAACACTGGTGCCCGGAGTGCTGTTCGCCGCGCATAGCGCACTCATCTGCCTGGTGATTGCGACGAATTCCGTCGGGCTGGCCAGCTTTTATCACCGTCACATCGAAAAAAAGCCTTGGCAACGAACCGAGGATGCCGGAGGTCCGAAACATGACAAGTGACGCAAATCTGCCTGGAAGTCGAGAATCCAGAATTTTTCGTCGATTTTTCTGGGGCACCATCATTATTCTCGCCGTGGCCTTACTGGCGCTTGTTGCAATCGCATTTTTGAGGGCAGGCCAGCAGTCGGTTGATCGAAGTGCCGGGACATCTGGTTTTGTGGAGGACGTGGCGCCGCCGGTCGTTGAAATAGAGCCGACGCGGCTGCAAAAATATTTCGAGCGCGCTGCCGCTGATGCTGGGGAAAGCACATCGGCCGAAATAGACGAATTGCTCGATATTCTGTATGATCCTGTTTATGGTGGTATTGAGAGCTACGTTGATTTCCACTATTCGGTGCTGGGTGAGTATACTGAGCTCGCTGGCGCGGCGCTAGGGACCTCTGCCGACGCTATTGAAAGCAAGCTTTTTGGCGGCTTCCCTGAAAGAATGGAGCATCTGGGAAACAGCATTGATGCGCGTTTTGCAGAGGCGTTGACATCGGCGTTGCAGCGTGAGTTGCAGGCGGAAATGCCGGAAGGACTGTCCGAAATCCCGCTTGGGCCGACCACGCAGCAGGCAATCGATGACACAATTGCGCGTGTGAGCATTACCGCGCCGGTCGGCACGTTCATGGCGGTGTTTGGCGGGGTTGCCGGGATCAAATCCATATCGGCGGGAATTGCCGCGAGAGTTGCAACCCGGGTTGCCGTAAAGGCCGGCGCAAAGGGTGTCGCGAAAGGCAGCGGCATTCTGGGTGGGGCGGGGCTTGGCGCGCTTGGGGGATCATGGGCCGGACCACCCGGTGCCGCTGTAGGCGGGATCATAGGTGCAACTGTGACGTGGCTCGCTGTCGACGCGGCCGTCATCAATATCGATGAGTATTTCAATCGCGAAGATTTCGAAGCCGACCTTCGCGTGATGGTTGATGAGCATCGTGATGAGGTCCGTCAGAATCTCGTGATGGCTCTGGAACAAAAAAAGGCGGATACGTTGATGAACTTCACATTGCGTGACCGTTCCCGAGAGTGACGGAGGTAGGGTTATCTCGTTCTATAAGGCCCTGGCCCCGTGACGCCGCCCACCCCGCGCGACTGGGCGATGGTGTCGCTGCTGGCGGTGATCTGGGGCGCCTCGTTCATGGCGGTCTCGGTGGCGCTGCGCGGTTTCGGGCCGCTGACCATCGTCGGCGCGCGGCTTGCGCTGGGGGCGCTGGCGCTTTGGGGGCTGGCGCGCGTCATGGGGCACGGCCTGCCCACGCCGCGCGGCGCCTCGGGGCGGCGGATCTGGCTGCACGCGGTGGGCATGGGGGCGCTGTCGAACGCGCTGCCGTTCTTTCTGCTGACCTGGGGGCAGCAGCACGTCACTTCGGGCTTTGCCGGGATCACCATGGCGGTGGTGCCGCTTTTTACGCTGATCTTCGCGCATTTCATCCTGGCGGATGAACGGATGACCCTGCGCAAGGCGCTGGGCTTTGTTTTGGGCCTTGGCGGGGTGGCGGTGCTGATCGGGCCGGCCGCCTTCGGATCTACGGGGGCCGAGGCGGAAAACTGGGCGCGAGTCGCCTGTATCCTGGCCTCATCCTGCTATGCGGCGGGGTCCATCGTCACCCGGCTTTGCCCGCCGGTGCCGCTGGTCTCGCTCAGTGCGGCGGCGCTTCTGGCGGCGGCGGTGATGACCGCGCCGCTGGCGCTTGTCATGGAAGGCGCCCCGCCGATGACGGGCGGCGCGCCGCTTCTGGCGCTGATCTATCTTGGGCTTGGCCCCACGGCGCTTGCCGCGCTGATCCTGGTGCGGGTGATCCGCAGCGCCGGGCCGACCTTCCTGATCCAGACCAACTATCAGGTGCCGGTCTGGTCGGTGATCTTCGGCGTCGCGATCCTGAACGAGGCGCTGCCGCCCCGGTTCCTGGCCGCCCTTGCCCTGATCCTTGCGGGGCTTTTCGTCAGCCGCGCGCGGGCCTGGCGGCGGCGGCCCTGAGGCGCGCGGGTCAGCCGATCAGGTCGTTATATTCGTCTTCGGTCAGGAAATCGTCCAGAACCGACAGATCGTCGACCTTCATCTTGAAAAACCACGCATCCCCCGTGGGATCTTCGTTCACGAGGCCGGGCTTGTCGACCAGCGCGCTGTTGACCTCGACAATCTCGCCATCCACCGGGGCGGCGATGTCGCTGGCGGCCTTGACCGATTCGATCACCACGATCTCATCGCCCTTGGCCACCATCGCCTCGGGTTCGGGCAGTTCCACAAAGACCACATCGCCCAGTTGTTCGGCGGCATGTTCGGTGATGCCCACCACGACCAGATCGTCCTCGATCCGCAGCCATTCGTGATCTTCGGTGTATTTCATCGCTAGTCCTCAACGTTTGAAGGTGGAAGGCCGGAATGGCAGGGGGGCAACACGCACAGGCAGACGTTTGCCGCGCAGCTCAGCATAAACCGTGGTGCCGGGGTTCGCCAAGATGGCAGGCACATAGCCCATGGATATCGGCCGCTCAAGGCTTGGGCCGAACCCGCCCGATGTTATCTGCCCCACCGCCGCGCCCCCCGCCGCCTCGGCGAACAGCGCCGTGCCCTCGCGCATCGGCGCGCGCCCCTCGGGCAACAGGCCCACGCGCAGCCGCGCCGGGCCGTTTTCCAGCTCGGCCAGGATGCGCCCGGCCCCCGGAAACCCGCCCGCCCGCGCGCCCCCCGAACGCCGCACCTTCTGGATGGCCCAGCCCAGCGCCGCCTCGGCGGGCGTGGTGCCCGCGTCGATATCATGGCCATAAAGGCACAGCCCCGCCTCCAGCCGCAGCGAATCACGGGCGCCAAGGCCGATGGGCGCCACGGTGCCACCGGCCAGCAGCGCGCGGGCAAATTCGACCGCGCGCGTCTCGGGCACCGAAATCTCGAACCCGTCCTCGCCGGTATAACCCGACCGCGAGATCCACAGATCGACGCCGCCCCAGGCCAGCACCGCCACATCCATGAACCGCATCGCCGCCGCACCGGGCACCAGCGCACCCAGCGCCGCTTCCGCCCCCGGCCCCTGCAACGCCAAGAGCGCGCGGTCGCTCACCTCGGCCACCTCGATCCCCGCAAGGGCGGCGCGCATCAGCGCCAGATCGGCGGCCTTGCAGGCGGCATTGACCACCACGAACAGATGATCGCCCCGGTTGGCGATCATCAGATCGTCCTCGATCCCGCCGCCCTCATTGGTGAACATCGCATAGCGCTGCCGCCCCTCGGCCAGCCCCAGCACGTCAACCGGCACCATCCCCTCCAGCGCCGCCGCCACATGCGCGCCGCGCAAGATCACCTGCCCCATGTGCGATACATCAAACAGCCCCGCCGCGCGGCGGGTGTGCAGATGCTCGCCCAACACCCCCATCGGGTATTGCACCGGCATCTCATAGCCCGCGAAGGGCACCATCCGGGCGCCCAGTTCGATGTGCAGCTCGTAAAGCGGTGTGCGGTTCAACCCGGTCATCTGTCCCCCTCTGGTGGCTTTGCGGGGCGCCCGCCGACCCTGCCGATCCTCTCCCGCTTAGCCGCTTCGCCCTGGGCCTGGCAAGCGGGTTCGCGCGGCTAGGCCTGCCCGTCCTCTTGGCGGGGGGGCAAATCCTCCGCCGCCCCGCGCCCCTCATCGGCGGGCACCAGCGCGATCAGCCGCCAGTCGCCCTTGCGGTTCTCCACCTCTTCACCGGCCCGGAAAAACCGGATACCGCCATCCGACAGCCGCGCGATCGCAACCGCATTCGGCCGCCGCGCGCGCCAGGCGTCCAGATCGTGACCATCGCTCAGCCGCGCCAGTTCTACCCGCGCGCCCGCCGCGATGCGCGCATCCAGATCGGCCAGCGTCGCCTCGGGGGCCAGCGCCTGCCCGCCCAGACCGGGGGGCAGCGCATGGCGCGCGCGGCTGTCCTTTTCGCGACTGACCTGAAAGATATGCTCGCGCCCGAATTCCGAAGCCAGATCGGTCGCGACCAGCGTGTTGTAGGCATCATTGGCGGTGGCGGTCACCACCGTGTCATAGCGCACCATCTCGATCCGGTGTTCGGCCGCCTCCGACAGGATGTCGCCGTAAAACACCTCCAGCCCCGCCTCACGCGCGCCGCGCAGCCGCACATAGTTGGGATCGGCCACCAGCACCGGCAGCCCGGCCTTGTCAATGGCCGCCGCCAGCGCCGTGGGAAAGGCGCTGCCCCCCACCACGATGACGCCCGGCGCCTCGGCCCCCGCCAGCCCCAGCGCCCGCGCCAGCGGCACCAGCGTGAACCCGTGCAGAACCACCGTCGCCGCCACCAGCGCGAAGGCCAGCGGCACCAGCGCCGCGCCCCCCGCGATGCCCAGTTCGCTCAGCCGCTCGCCAAACAACCCCGCCACCGCCACCAGCACCACGCCCCGCGGCCCGGTCAGCGCCACCAGCGCCACCTCGCGCCACGCCACCCCGCTGCCCATAAGCGACAGCGCTACGGTCAGCGGCCGCACGATCAGGATCACCACCGCCACGAACAGCCCCGCCCGCCAGTCCAGCACCGACAGCGATTGCAGATCCAGCCCGGCGGCCAGCAAGATGAACACCCCCGAAACCAGCAGGATCGTCGCATGTTCCTTGAACCGCCGCATCTCGGCATATGACGGCAGTTGCGCATTGGCCAGCACCAGCCCCATCACCGTGACCGCCAGCAGCCCGCTTTCGTGCAGGATCAGGTCCGACAGCGCAAACGCCCCCAGCACACTGGCGAAAAGCACCGGCACCTTCATGTATTCGGGCACCATCGCCCGCCGGAACGCCGCGGCAAGGCCGCGCCCGGTCGCCGCGCCGATCACCCCGGCCAGCACCGCGCCCATCCCCACCTCGGCCAGCGCCGGGCCGATGCCGGTCCCCGCCGCCCCCGCCTGCATCACCACCACCACCTGAAAGGCCAGCACCGCGGCCAGCGCGCCAATCGGGTCGTTGACGATCGCCTCCCATTGCAACAATGCCGCAGGCCGGCGCGGCAGCCGCGCCGTTCTCAGCAGGGGTGCTATCACCGTCGGCCCGGTCACGATCATGATCCCGCCGAACACCGCCGCCACCGGCCACTCCAGCCCCGCCACCAGATGCAGCGCCAGCGCCGAGCCCAGCCAGCCCAGCGGCGCGCCGATGATCACCAGTCGCCGCACCCCCTTGGCCGCATCCGCCAGCCCTTGCAGCGTCAGCGACAAGCCCCCCTCGAACAATATGATCGCCACCGCCACCGACACCATCGGTCGCACCAGATCGCCCAGATCGCGCGCGGGCACGAAAACCCCCGTCACCGGCCCCACGATCAGCCCGGCCACCAGCATCAGCACGATGGCGGGCATCTTCAACCGCCACGCCAGCCATTGCGCGCCAACCCCCAGCACCCCAACCAGCGCGAAAGCCGCCACCGGTGCCAGCCCCGCCTCCGCCCCCGTCGCCATCGCGTGCTCCATTCCGTTCCGACCGCCAGAGTTACCCATCGCGCGCGCCACCGCAAGCTTTGCGGCCAGCCCCTTGATCCCACCTGCGGAACCCGCCACATAGGCATCCATGGCACATCATTTCTTCGGCTACGGCTCGCTCGTGAACCGCAGCACCCACGATTACACCCGCGCCCACCGCGCCACCATCACCGGCTGGCGGCGGGCCTGGCGGCATACCGCATTCCACCCCTACGCCTTCCTGACCGCCGTGCCCGCCCCCGGCGCGCAGATTGACGGGCTGGTGGCAGAGGTGCCGGGCGGCGACTGGGCCGCGCTCGATCTGCGCGAGACGGGCTATAACCGCCACCCGGTCGCCGCGCCCGATCTGGCGCATGAGGCCCCGCACCCCATCGCCGCGCAAATCTACGCCGTCCCGCCCGCGGCCGCGGCCCCCCTGATCCGCCCGCTCCTGCTCAGCTATATCGACGTGGTGATCCAGGGCTACCTGCGCGAATTCGGCCCGACGGGCGCCGCGCGCTTCATGGCCACCACCGACGGCTGGGACGCCCCGGTGATCGACGACCGCAAGACCCCGCGCTACCCGCGCGCGCGACTGCTCAGCGCCGCGGAAACCGAAGCCGTCGACGCCGCCCTCCATGGACAGCGCGTCACCTTCCTGCCCGACCGGTAAGCGGCGCCGCGGTGCCCTCCGATCAGGGGTGCCCTGCGATCAGGCCCGGGCCTCTCCCCTCATCCTCTCGAAAAAAATACTCGTCTTGCCCCGACGCAGGCGACACGTTCGGCACGATGCGCCGCACGCGCCATGTGCCTACGACATATGCACGGTGTATGTACGCGATATGTACGCGATATGTACGGCGGAAATGCCGCCAAACCGCCGGGTCAACCGGGCATCGGCACCTCTGCCAGATCCCGCATGACCCCCGCCCCAATCTCGAACGACCGCAGCCGCGCCGCGTGATCATGGATCATCCCGGTCAGCATCACTTCATCGGGGCGGTAGCGGGCAAGGATCGCCGCCAATTGCCGGTGCAGCGTTTCCGGCCCGCCCGTTGCCGATACCGACAGCGCCTGCTCCACCTGCGCCAGCGCCGGTGCCGGGATCTCGGCCGTCACATCGGCCACCGGGCGCGGCAGTTTGCCGGGGCGGCCCATGCGGATACGCGCAAAGGCCAGCACATGCGAGCTGCGCAGATACCGCGCCTCTTCATCCGTCTCAGCCGCGCACAGCCCCGCCGCGATCATCACATAGGGGCGCGCCAGCCAGCGCGACGGGCGGAAGGTCTGGCGATAGGTGGCGATGGCCTCTTCCAGCATATCGGGCGCGAAATGCGACGCGAAGGCATAGGGCAGGCCCAGATATGCCGCCAGTTGCGCGCCAAAAAGGCTTGATCCCAATATCCAGACCGGCACATGGGTGCCCGCTCCGGGGATGGCGCGCACCGGCGCATCTTCGGCGGCATCGTCGAAATAACCAAGCAATTCAACCACATCCTGCGGGAATGTATCGCCCCCCCCAAGGGTGCGGCGCAGCGCGCGGGCGGTCAGCCCGTCGGTGCCCGGCGCGCGGCCAAGGCCCAGATCGATGCGTTCGGGAAACAGCGTGGCCAAGGTGCCGAACTGTTCGGCCACCATCAAGGGCGCGTGATTGGGCAGCATGATGCCCCCCGCCCCCACCCGGATCGTGCGTGTACCCGCCGCGACATGGCCGATCACTACGGCGGTGGCGGCGCTGGCGATGCCGGGCATGTTGTGATGTTCGGCCAGCCAGAACCGGTGGTAGCCGAAGGCCTCGGCCGCGCGGGCCAGGTCAAGGGTATTGGCCAGCGCCTCGGCGGCGGTGGCGCCTTCGCAGATCGGGGAAAGATCAAGCAGGGAAAATCGGGTCATCGCAGCCTCCGGGGTTTGGGCCGGTATACATCAGCCCCGCGGAATGCGCAAAGCCCGTGCGGGGGATGCGTATTTGGGCCAAGATGAAGCGAAAAAGTGTTTCCCCGTGCGGTTGTAGTGCGGGTCTGAGGGAACGCACCACGCCCTAAAAAGGGGCCGGGAACGACACATCGCTCCCGGCTCCGTTGCCCGCCAATACCCCGCAGGCGCTTTTGAAATTCGTATCAGCTGCGCAGCAACTGCGCCTCGAACCGCTTCAGGGTCTTGCGCACCGACCCATAGGCCTCGCGGCCCTTGGTGGTCTTGAGATCGGGGAACAGTTCGAAGATTTCACTGCGCTGGGCGTTGCCCATGCCCTTGAGAGAATAGTCTCCGGGCTGAAAGCTTTCCGTCCACGCCCCGTTTGCCAGCACCACCTCATGGCGGTCGAACATGAAGTGGATATAGGTCGTTCCCATCGAATCGACCTCGTGCACGCCCCGGTGGTTGATCAGGTGCTTGGCCGCCACCAGCACCTCGTGCTCTTCGAAATAAAGCGCGGTGCGCTCATTGGCGACCAGCATCCGGTGGTTGGGGCTGACCAGCATGTCGCGTTCCGGCAGGCCGTTGCCCAGCGCGCCTTTCTGGATCAGCACCGGCTTGAGGTGCGGATTGGTTGCCAGATCGCGCCAGTCCATCGGTTTGTGACCGATCCAGCGGATTTCCTGCAAGCCATTGTCGCGGGTCACCACCCGGTCGCCGACCACCAGGTCTTCCACCCGCTTTTCACCCTGCGGGGTGGCAATCACGGTTCCGGGGGTAAAGCAGGGCACGATTTCCTCGATATTCTGGAAGGCCGCGGTTCCGGTGACGTTCCGGTCGCCGTCAAGGAATTCGACCATCCCGTTTTCCGGGTTGTCCCCGTTCAGGATCACCCGCAGCGGCCCCGATCCACGCAGATCGAGCGTGTCGAAATCGTCGCCCCCCTCGCCGCCGTCGATCTGGTCGCCGGGGTTGGCACCCAGGAACGTGTCGCGATCATCGCCACCCGACAGGGTGTCGATACCGGCGCCGCCGGTGATCACGTCATTGCCCGCGCCGCCCTCGACCAGGTCATCGTCAATGCCCGCGTCGATGGTGTCATCGCCTTCGCCGCCCAGGATGGTGTCGTCATCATCCTGACCAAAGATCAGGTCATTGCCCGACCCGCCGTCGATTACGTCACGGCCATTGTCGGGCACCGGATCGGTGGCATCGGGAATGTTGATCGAGTCGGGAAACGCCGGGTCAAGCCCGCCATAGATCGTATCGTTGCCCGCGCCGCCTTCGATCGTGTCAGACCCTTCGCTGCCGATGATCAGGTCATCGCCAGCGCCGCCGTCGATCAGGTCGGCGTCGATGCCCGCATCGATCGTGTCATTGCCGTCGCCGCCCAGGATCGTGTCGCGATCGTCGCCGGTGGTGATGCGGTCATTGCCCGCGCCGCCATCGACGAAATCACGATCATCCTCGGGGTCGGCATCGTCGGGCACCGGCGCAAAGCCCAGATCGGGCAGCGGGTCCGGCCCCGCCGTGTCGATCACGTCATTGCCCGCACCGCCCGTGACGGAATCGCTGCCTGCGCCGCCGATGATCGTGTCATCGCCGGTGCCGCCGTCCAGAACATCCGGCTGACCGTCTTCGCCGGGATTGCTGCCGTCATCGGGCACGCTTGCATCCAGTCCGGGTGTCAGCAGCGAGGTGCCGGGCGCCAGCCCGACGGTGATGACGGAATCGTTGAAATCCTTGTCGCCCAGGCCGTTCAGGTCTTCGAACCCGATGGTGAAACTGCCATCGCCATTGTCCGAGATACCCTTGACATGCACCTTGCCATCGGGGTTCAGCGCGGTGTTGTCGTCAAATCCCGCCGAATGGAACACATCCCCCGACAGCGTCGTCTGCGTGCCATCGGGTGCGACATGCACCAGGATCGGGGCGCTGTCGCCGATGCCCGCGGGGCTGCCATCGGCATTGACAAAGGCATAGCTGCCCTCTCCCAACGCCGCGAAATCGTTCAGGTTATTGCCGTTGGCAACCTGAAACACCCCGATCTGCGCGCCCTGCGGCACCGCATAAGCCGCGGTTTCGCCGCCCGCAAGGGTGCCGCCCGATCCGGCCAGCGAGGCATTGGCGAACACGATCTGCACATTGCTGATCTGCCCGGTTTCGGGATCGATCTGATAAACGCCGATGGTGTTCTCGAAGTCCGCCTCTTCGGTCTTGAAGGTGATGGCTTCCAGATCGGGCGCATTGTCGCCGCCGCCGATGATCAGATCGTCGCCGCTGCCGCCCGAAACAGTGTCAGACCCGGTGCCGCCGATCAGCGTGTCGTTGCCGCTGGCGCCGTTGATCACATCGTTGCCCGATCCCCCATAGACCAGATCGTCGCCTTCGCCCGCCAGCACCGTATCGTTACCGGCACCGGCGATCACGATATCGTCCTGCGGCCCGGCACCCGTCTGGATGGCGTCGCTGTTGTCGATACGGTCGCCTTGCGGATCGCCGGTATAGGCCGCGTCGATCAGGTCGGCACCCGCCGTCCCCTCGACGATCCCGTCAAGCACCGGCGCGGGTGGCGTGTCGTCGTCATCACAGTCGTGATCGTGATCGTGATCGTGGTGGTGATCGTATCGTGTGTATCGTGGTGGCCACCGTCGTCGTCATGCGACCCGTACCACCAGTCGAAGATGGATTTTTCCGACTCGTCGGACCAGTATGAGGTCTTGTCATTATCGCCGGACATCGCAGCTTACTCCTTCATTGCACGGCGGGGGGCCGTGTCAAAATTACCGATACCAATACCACCATCATCCAAAGGCGCCGCACAGAGGTCGCCTGCGTGGTGCCGCGGCTGGGGGCTGGGCGTTTCAAATGATGGCTCAACAGGTCTCATGACGGGTCTGTCCCGGTGGCAGGTTCGTGCCTTGTGAAAGGACAACGCCACCGCGAAACCGTATACCGATCACGCGCCGCGCCGCGGGTGTTGGACATTTTCGCGTCAGTCAAAGGAACACAGCCCCGCTTGCGCGGGCTTTCCCTTGCCAGACCGGGCAGCAAACCCGATCATCCCGAAATGCACAGGTTCGCCGCGTGATGCGCGGACAAACCCACCCTTGGCCGTTCAGACATTGCCCCCCAGTGGGCAAGAATGAATTTACGTCCGCGCATTGGCCGATCAAAGAGAAAAGTGTCTGAAATGTGCCGATGAATGCCTTGGTGTTGCCTTATTTGGCGCTGATCAAGGCGGGAAAAGGGCGCAGATGGCGCGCCACTGTTTCAAAATCCGCCGCGACGAAACTTCCCCTCTCCCCGCCGGGCTCCAGGGTTAATGATATTAATCAGTTGGTTGACTTTGGATGACACCAAGGGTCAACCAAACCGAAGCTGCCCAAGCGGGTAAGATGTTGACGAAGCCGAAACAAGCGCGGCCAAGGTCCGTTTGCGGTGATCTGCACAATATGGCGCCACAAGACGGCCGACCAGCGTTGATGATTGCGAACCAATATCCCTAAAATGGCGGAATTAGACAGGATTGTTCCGAATGCGCGCCACAAAAGCGAATCGTTTTCGGGCAGCGCCGTGCCGACCCCACAGATCAGGCCGACAGATCGGGCCGACAGCATCGCACATTGTTGTCATTGATCTCTGGTGCCCGAGGTGGGATTCGAACCCACACACCTTGCGGCGGCGGATTTTGAATCCGCTGCGTCTACCGTTCCGCCACTCGGGCCACCGAGGGCGGCTATAGCGGCGCGCGCGCGCGGCGTCAACGCTGACGAATGTGCCGGGGGGCGCCGAAATGAAGACCCGGCTGCCGCGCGAAGATCCTCGTAACCGCCGGTCCGGGCACCGTTGATGACGATCTGCGGAATGGTCTTTTCGCGCGGCAGGCGGGCGCGGCATCTGCCCGCTTTGCGCGTTCTTGCCAGAAATGCCGCAATTATAGGCGCTTATCCGCCGACCCGCCGCGTTCATACCCGCGCATATCCGCGACATCGCACTGACAACCTGCTGACAACCTGTCATATTACCCCCATCCATTGCCCTGAAAGGACACATGATGATGAATACCCAGACGATCCTTGTTACCGCCGTGTTGGCGTTCACGCTGGCCGCTTGCGGCGACACCCGGACCGAACGCGCGGCCACGGGGGCCCTTGGCGGTGCCGTGGCGGGCGAGGTCATATCGGGCGATCCGCTGGCCGGGGCGGCCATTGGCGGGTTGGGGGGGGCGTTGATCCACCGCTGACCCTTGGCTGTCCGGCGCTGCGGCGCCGGATCAGTCGCGAAAGCTGCGGCTGTCCTTGATCTGATCCCAAGCCCACACGACCTCTTGCAGGCGGTCCTCGTCGGCGCGGTTGCCGGCGTTCATATCGGGGTGCAGATCCTTGACCAGGCTTTTGTATTGCTTGCGTAATTCCGGCTTGGTCCAGTTGTCGCGGCCGCCCAGAATCTCCAGCGCCTTGCGTTCCTTGGCGGGCAGGCGGCGGGTGCCGGTGCCTTCGGTGCGGACCTTGCCGGGGTTTTGCGTGGCCTTGTCGCCAAGCACCTCATGCGGGTCTTGAATGCCCAGCCGGTGCCAGGCGCGTTCCTCGCCGCCGACCTTGCGGAAGGGTTTGGTTTCGCGGTTCCAGACGCGATCACTGTCGATGGCCTGCTGGAATTCTTCCTCGGTCTGGCCGTTGAAAAAGTTCCATTTCAGGTTGTACTCGCGCACATGATCGCGGCAAAACCACAGGTATTCATCCAGATGATCCGGCGAACGCGGCGCGCGGTATTGCCCGGCTTCCTGACATCCGGGATGTTCGCAGACGCGCGAAGAGGTCTCGAACGCGCCGGACATGCCTCTGCGCCCGCGTGTCCGCCGCTTCTTGTCGGCGGAAACGCTCATGTCAAAATCGAATGGAGAGCGGTTTGTCATCGGGCACACCT
Source organism: Paracoccaceae bacterium (assembly GCA_014359745.1). Lineage (GTDB taxonomy): Bacteria > Pseudomonadota > Alphaproteobacteria > Rhodobacterales > Rhodobacteraceae > JACIYW01. Next base: position 24,749 of record JACIYW010000029.1, read on the forward strand.
TTTCGACTCGGAGAAGGCACTTTAAGGTATTTGCAGCCGGGTTGAAGGGGTTGACAGAGGAAATCATGGGAATTGCGCAGGAAATTGAACAACGCCTTGTCCAGGCCTTTGCGCCAAAGCATCTGGAAGTGCGCGACGACAGCGAACAGCACCGTGGCCACGCCGGTTGGCGCGAAGGGGGCGAGACGCATTTTCATGTCACCATCCGCGCCGATGCCCTGTCGGGCGGCACAAGGGTATCGCGGCACCGCGCGGTGCACGCCGCGCTTGGCCCCGACCTGATCGCCCGCATCCATGCGCTTGGGCTGACGATCGGCTGAAATCAGTCGGGCGGCTAAGGTCAGTCGGGCGGCT
>JACIYW010000003.1 GCA_014359745.1 Paracoccaceae bacterium
GATAAGATCGAGATAGAGCCGCGCGCGCGCCTCGGGATCGACCCCGGCAAGGCTGATCGTGACGGTCAGCGTCTCGCCTGCCCGGGCGCGTCCTTCCGGGTCAAGGCCCGTCACGCCGGTGCCCGCACCCAGATGAACCGTTCCATCGGCCTGGATGTTGAACGCCGCGTCGCCGCGCAACAAGTCGATCGGACCCGTGGCGGTTTCCGTACCACCGGACTGGCTGCGCAGGGCGATTTCAAAGGCATCGCCCGGCCCGGCGGTCGTTGCCGCCACGAGGCTGGGGCGGAGCCGGATCACCAGGCTCGTCGCCCCGTCGGGAACCGCGAAGTCCTGTTGCGCGCGACCGTCCTGCGGCACCCCTTCGGACAGGCGCAGGACACCCCCGGCGATGGCCGCATCGCCCTCCAGATGCCAGCCGAACCCTTCGGCTTCGGGATCGGAGACGCCAAAATCGCCGTTCCGGAAATCGCCGGAACCGAAGGTCGCGCTGCCCGGTGCCGCCGAAAAATCGCTGTCGCCGATCAGGAAGCGGCGTTCGGCCAGGGAAAGATACCATTCGGCCAGTGCCCGCGCCTCGGCCTCGGTCGGTGCCCCGGTCTTGAGGCCAAGGGCAAGGGCGGCGATCTTTTTCTGGTTGTCGCTCAGGTCGGGCGCGAACTGTGTCGACATGGCGTTCGTGCCGGAGCTGATGAAGGGGGTGCCGTCCAGTTGATACTCGTCCAGCAGGCCGAGGGTATGCAGATATTCATGGGCGATGGTCCAGCCGATGCGTTCGCCCAGATCCTGCAACGTGTTCTGCCATGGCGTGCCATCCGGCCGGGTGGCCCCCTGTTCGACGTCGTAGGCCAGCGCCCGGATCATGCCGTCGACCGGGATCGAGATCGCACCCCGCGCTTCGGAGATGGTCAGGTTGATGGCCTGGCCCAGGCGGTGCAGGATCTGCGCATTGTTGAGGTCGGAGCGCAACGTGAACCGGTCGCCTTCGGTTGTCAGCCCGCCAAAGGTGGCGCGGTCGTTGTCCAGCCTGCCGGTGGCCGCCGGGGCCGGTGTGAAAGGCGACGTTCCGGGCGTGGCGCGCCATGCGTCCAGTTCCTGCAACTCGGCCAGGTTGAGCGGGGTGTTGACGTATCCGACAACCGTTTCATCCTGATTGGTAGGGGGGAACACCAAGTCCGACACGCGGCTTTTGCCCAGGGTAAAGCTTTTGCCCAGATCCTTGCCCAGACCGTCCAGCGGCAGCACGGCGAGGAAGCCCGAGAAGATCGAGAATTTCAGCGCTTCGCTTGTCGCCGTGTCCAGTACAGCGTCGCCGCCCACCGGCGGCCTGGGGAAGGATGTCAGGACCGGGCCATAGATCTCCGCCACGTCCTCGTCGAAGGCATCCGACAGGAATGCATCGCCCGTGAAATCCGCGGTGCCGAAGGTGCGGCGCAGATCGGCCAGAAGATCGCTCAGGCCGTTGACGTTGTAGTTGATCTTCTGCCCGCGCTGGCCGGTGGCGCCAAATTTTACGGTCGCGACCTGTGATCCGCCAATGGCCAGCTCCAGCTCCATCGAGGCGGCACGCGCGGGGTCCGCGCCGGTCATGCCCTTCGGCTCGAACTTGACCACGGCATCCCCCGACCCGGCGTTGGCCTTGTCGAGGCTGAACCATGTCGACGCAGCGGTCTGGCCAGTTTGCACGGCCCCGAAGACGATGGCCTTTTCCTGCCGCGCATTGGTCACGTTCGCGTCGAAGGCGTCGCTTCCCGGCAGGGTGAAGCTGAACGGCGACCCTTCGGTCACCCGTGGCAGGTTGATCACGCCGTCGGTGGTGGAATCGTCGCCGATGTCCAGAAGATAATGCAGATCGACCGTCTGCTCGGCCACGCGGTTCCCGTCCGGATCGAGTTCGGTCAGCGTGATGCTGTTGGACACGATCTGCGGCCCTTTCAGCGCGCGCAACTGGTCCAGGTCATACCCGGCGCGGGCGATCAGCCGGAACTGCTGCCCCGGCTCCACCGTAAACGTCCGGCCCGCGACCAAGCCGATCGGGTCGCCGACCTGACCCGACGCGTCAATCGTGTGGATGGTCAGCCAGGGGGACGCAGGGCCCGTCACGCGGAAGGCGGTGGCCCGCGCCGACGTGTTGCTGACGGTGATGGTGTGCTGGCTGTGGCCCACGCGGATCGCGCCGGGCGTTTCCCGCGCGATGGCCGCCAGCCCTTCGCCGCCCTGGCTGCCGGTGAACGGGTCGGAATTGAGGTTGTCGAAGAACACGACGCCGTCACCGTCGCTGGCGCTGCTGTCGGTCACCGTCAGCCCGCCGCCATAGCCGATGTCGTCGATGATCAGCCGGTAGACGGGTTGCAGGGCGACCGCCTCCTCCTGTTCCTGCATCGACAACTGGAAGCTGAGCGTCCCGGCCCGCCCCTTCACGTCGGAGGTATCCACCCAAACGCGGGTCCGGCCCGTCAGGGTGTCGGGGTTCAGCGACGCCGCGCCGCCGTCGAAGGACAAGAGCGTGGGGCTGCCGGTTTCCAGATCGGTAAAGACCACCCGCAGCGACTTGGACAGTTCGGCGGCGCCCGGCACCTGCAGGGGCGCATCCACGGTAAAGGACAGCCGTTCCTGATTGGCGGGAATGAACAAATGGTCGCTGGTCACGGTTTTCGTGCCGCCACCGGCGACGTTCAGCGTCATGTGAAAATTGAGGAAATTGGCCTGCACCCAGCTTATGATCGTCGGGATCATGCTGGTCAGCAGACCGATGCCCGCCTCGACGCCCGCCTTTTTCAAAGCCGCCGGATCAAGCTGTTTTTTCCAGTCGATGTCCTTGGGGTTCACCGAAGGCGCATCCGATGTCTGCACGTCCAGCATCGCCTCGGCCAGGTTCTCGATCTCATCCAGCGACAGATCCGACGCGAAAAGATCGGCGATGACATCGGTTGCGATCTCCTCGGCGCGGCCAAGGATGGTTTTTTCGGCAAGAGCGCCCTGCGCGGCATCACGCCCGGTCTTGAAGATCGTGTCCCTGACCGACGTCACGATCTTGTCGAGTGTTGCAAGCGCCTTGGTCGCGACATCGCCCGATGTCACCTGCGACAGGCTAAGCGCTGCGAAGCTTGGCGAGAAACCGAGGTCGATCAGAAGCTGGAACGCCCCCCCCGATCCGCCCTGAAAGCTCCATCCCGGGGTCTGATAGCCGTGGGCATCGTCGCCGAAGGGCCAGATCACGCGGCCATAGAGCGGGCGGAACGAGCTTTGGAAATCGCCGTTGAACACGACCGGAACCGGATCGAGGTTGTTGCCGAACTTTGTATTCGACACCTTCGCGGCATCGGGGCGGGTCGGCGGGGTGCTGGCAATCGGGCGCGCGCCGGTGCCCCCCCCGAGATCCGAGAAGAACCAGCCGGTGCCGATGCCCTCCCAGGGGGCCGCGTCGAGATAGGGGCCGGTGGCCGGGGCATAGCGCGCGCCGGTGACGGTGCCGAACGGGGTCTGGTTGGCGCTGTCGACCCGGGCGCGATACCACGATTGCGGGTTGTTCTCCTTGGAAAACGCCCCGGCGTCCTGCGCGCTGCCTTCCTCGTAATACCGCGCCATGCGTCCGAACGACAGTTCCGGCCCCTGCCCGCCCCAGTCGAACAGTGACCGGAAGATCGGGTCGCCCTCGGCCCCCGGCAGGCCATAGGTTTCGCGGTTCAACGCCGCCGTCCCCGCATAATGCGCCACCACCCGGTTGTGAACGGTGCCCCAGCCGATCCCGAAATTCCCGAACAGGCCGACATCGGCATTCGGGGCAAAATCATCCTCGAAAAAGCCGGGCAGGCCGGTCAGCGACACGTTCAGATCCGCCTCGCCCAGCGGCTTGCCCAGCATGGTCAGCGAGATTTCCTCGCTCTTGGGGTTGAACAGAAGGCCGGTGCCGATGCCGGTCGTCTTCTTGATCATGCTGGCAGTTGCGGTGGCCACGACATCGCGGCTGGAAACGGGTTGCTGGGCCTGCTGATAATAATTGTCGGCAAAATCCACGCCGTCCCAGATGCGGATTTCCGGGTCCTTGAAATCGGTCCAGTCCAGTGTGCCAAAACCGCTGGCCTCGGCCACGGATTTCATGCCTTCGATAACGGTGCCGACACGTTTCAGATTGACCGCGGCGGTTCCCAGGAACGGCGCAACCGTCACACCGGCACCGCTGGCGGTGGCAGCGACCGCCCCCACACCGGCCGCAAAGCTGGTGGTATTGGCCGCCCAGGCCAGATTGCCAAGGAACCCGGCGATGGGCAGCTTTACCTGCGGATTGGTGTGATCCACCGGATCCAGCGTGGTGAAATGGATATCGGGCGATCCCTTGGTTTCAGGGAAATGCAGGAACATCCGCTGCACGATTTCGGAATTCACCACCGCGCCGCGGCCATGCCCGATGAAGTGCATGTCGGCGCCGAACACCTGCCCGCCCAGTTGCGTGTTCAGCGCGGCCAGCGACGCGAACATGCCGTCGGCCGCCGCCTCGGCAAAGCCGCTGTCGTTGATCGAACTTTCGTTCGACCAGTCCATGAGCAGCACCAGGGGCCGCCCGTTGGCGCCCACCTCGCGCCCCGGCGTGAGCGACAGGAATTTTCCGGTTCGCTGGTCTTGCACGGCCAGAACGCCATCGTTGCGGTTGGCGATCTCGCGGGCAAGCTCGAACACCGCGCTCTGGGTCGGCCCACCCTCGAACAGGACGCTCATGTCGTGGGTGATGATCGTGATGTTGGGAATGCCGGTTGTCTGTGTCTCGGGCGCGACGCGGAAGCTTTCCGAAAGCTGGAACAGACGCTGGTCGTTGTCATTGACGCCGACGCCCCAGAAATAGGTCTGGCCCCTGGTCAGGGCAAATTCCGCTGGCAGGGTGAACCGCACCTCGCCCCCATCGGACGGGGCCGGGAAATTGCGCATGAAGATGCGGTTTCGGTTGCCGTCCAGGTTGACGAGGTTCAGGTCGAATTCGTCCTGCTCTTCCCGCGTCATCCCCCGGAACCCGGCGTCTAACAACTCCTGCACCAGCTCGGGCGGGGTGTCTTCGGGAAACAACCCCTCGCCCGGCGCAGCAACCGCGATATAGAGCGTCGAGTCCAGCTTGCGGCCCCCCATGTTCCACACGAAAGTGGGGTTGGGCGGCACGCTGCCATCGGCCTGCGTCGGGGAAACGAGGCCCAGGAACGGTGCCTGGCTTTCGACGCTGCGCGCGATCCCGCCGGTGCCGACGGGGATGTTGGGCGATCGCTGGTCACCGATGCTGTCGCGCTCGACAAAGGTGTCGCCGTCTTTCCAGGTTGCGAAATCGGCCGCGATGTCGATGTCGAGGTTGACGCCGGTGCGATCACCGCTGTTGGCGAAGATCAGGCTGCGGTTCACCAGCGCCGGAACGTCGCCCGCATTCGGCGCGATCGGCAGCAGATCGTTCACGGCGAATTCGGCCAAGGGGAATTCGCCGATCAACTGGTTGTCGCGATAGGATTGCAGAACCTGGAACAGCGTGTCGAAATCATAGCCGAAGAAGGCGCCGCGCGCCCCGTGTGCCGCATAAAGCGTCAGCCCGTCGCCGGATATCGCGACATCGGTGCCGAAGGAATTCGTCACCGGCCGCAACATGCCGATCACCCGTGCATCTTCGCCGAACGGATCGGCGATGATGCCGATGGACGCCCCGGCGGGATAGATCATCTGCTGCGTGCTCAGCCCGAAGATCGGAAAGGGGGTGATCGACGGATCGCGGGTGAAATCGCCCTGAACGAAACGGTTCTGCCCCATGACAAAGGCATATTGCAGATCGGGCGAGATCGCGATGCCGGCGGCGTCGTTGACCTCCAGCGCATCGGACAGGATCGAGGCCTGGCGCGAGCCGCTGACGACCACACCCGCCAGCGGCGGCAGATCGCGCGGCGTGGCCAGGTTGAAGGGGATCGAATTCGTGACATCCCAGATGCCGCCTTCGCGTCTCAGCACGATCACGCCGTTGCCGTCCGAGGATTTGTCGGTGACGAAGGCATAGGTGTTGCCGCCCTCGGGCCCGATCAGCGTTTCCACACCATAGGGCTGGCGCAACTGGCGGTTGTTGACAGTCGTGAAGGTCTTGACCGGCGCGCCGATGGTGCCCGCTGGCCTGGCCGAATCGATGGCGCCGAAGATCGGCAGGTCATAGATGCGCACCTCGCCGGTACCGCTGTCCGGCCCTCCCGCGCTGGTCGTGGCGGTGACGATCAACTGCCTGCCGTCCGGCGTGATGGCGATTTCGCGCAGGTTATAGCCCGCATTGGCAACCGTCAGGGTTTCGACAAGCTGATACTGTGTCGCGCTGCCCTTGCGGATATCGACCACGAAGATCCGGTTCGACGCGGCATCGCTGACCAGCAGGAAATTGTTGCTCGGGTCCAGCGTGATGTCGAAAGGCCGGGCCTTGGGCGCCAGAAGATCGGCGGGCGACGTGCCGATCTGCGCGTCAAGACGGATGAACCCGGTGGTGCCGGGATCGTCCGGCTTTCCCGTTTCGGGGTTCACCGGGCCTGCGGGGCGGCCGCCGATGTCAAGCTGGGTGCCGCTGACCAGATCGACCACCGCTATACCACCCGCATTCTGCAAGGCGACGAAGGCCAGGTTGGCGCTGGCCAGGGTTGCCACGGCGGTCGGCGCGGCGCTGCGCCCGTCGCGCAATGCGCGGCCCTCGGCGTCGAGATAGCCGATCGGGATGCGCTGGGTCAGGCCCACCGTGTCGCGCACGGCGCCGGGCAGCCGCTCCATCAGGACAAGTTGGTCGATGCCGTCGGGCACGGCCTGTCCCGTCGCGTCGATGCCCGCGCCGCTTTGCACCACCGCAACGGTCACATCGCCGTTGTTGCCCACCTCGAACGGCAGGCTGTAGGCCGGTGCGCGCCCGACGAAGTTGCCGCTGGACACGCCCGCCTTGGCGCCCGGGGGCGGCGGGCCCTCTTCCAGGCTGGTCAGTTTCGGGTCGAGCCGCAGGATGCGCAGTTCCTGATCCGCCACCGGATACGTGCCCGGAATCTCGACGCTGATCTTCTGGACGCCCGAGCCGGTATCGACCGTGACCCTGAACGCGACCAGCCCGCCGGCGCTGACGGTATCCGGCGGCGCACCGGTCGCCTCGGCGGCGATGACCTCGGCGGTCAGCAGATCCAGCCCGGTTCCCACCGGATTGCCCAGCACGACCCAGGTGGGCGAAGGATCGTCGGCAAAGGGCGTCTGGCCGCCGGAGTCGGGGCGGACAAAGCCGGTGCCGTCGATCTCAAGCTGCACCCCAGCGTTATCGGGAAGCCGTTGCAGAACGACCCGCGTGGCGTTGGGCAGCGACGCCACCTCTTCCAGCTTGTTCAGGATGTCGACAGCGATGGTTCCCATGTCCGGAACGATGTCGATCACCCGCTCGACCCCGGTGGCAATCCCGCTGGCGGCGATGTTCCAGAACCTGGTGACCACGTTGCCGGTGTTGAAGCTGACCGAGATCTGGTCGCCGTTCTGCATCGCCCCCATGAGCGTGCCGCCAACGGTGCGTGTCATCGCCGCCGATTTCATCGGATCGCCCGGCAAGGGGAAGGTCAGGCGCACCGCACCGTTGACCTTGGTCACCATCTGCGGGTTCGTCTGCGACACCACCATCGTGCCCCCCGCGCCCACCCCGTCGGCAGGGGGCGAGGCGGTGCGCGCGCGGCCCTGTTCGTCGACAAAGCCGGTGTCGACCTCGTTCCAGCCGTATTCCCAGCCGTTTTCGGTAGGCAGCAGATCGTAGCGATAGAAGATCACCTCGCTGCCCGGCTCGAACCCGGTGGGGATCGCCAGTTGCGCGGGTTGCAGCAGCGGCGCATCGCCCAGGTCAAAGTTGAAGGCGGCGCCGAAGGTCCAGCCGAACGACGGGTCGATGAACGGGATCGGCAGGTCGGCCTGATCCAGCGTCTCGATCCGCGCCTCGACCGGCGCGACCAGGGCACCCGGCGCGATCGCGGCCTGATAGCCCTCGGCGTTCTCGATCACGGCGCCCGCCTTGCCGACCAGCGCCACACCGCCCTCGGCCTCGGCCACCAGAACGTCGACCTGCGCCTCGGCCCCGCCGCGGATCACGGTGACGGTCGCCGTGCCCGGCCCGACCGCGCGGATCAGCCCCGCCTCGTCCACCGCGGCAACGGCAGCGTTGGAGCTGAAGAATTGGGCTGGGTCTTCGGACAGGTCCAGCGGCAGGCCGTCGGCATCCAGAAGCAGCAGTTGCCGCGTGCCGCCTTCCGCCGCCAGGGTCACGGCATCTGGATAGGGATCGAGCCCGATGAGCGCGCCAAGGGTGATCTCGTCGGATTGCGCCCCGACGCGCAGCACGGTGACCGCCGTCGCATCGCCACGCCGGGCGATCAGCGTGGTGATCCCGTCGGCCAGCCCCACGATCCGGCCGTCATCGGTCAGCCGCGCGACCTCGGGGTTTCCGAGTTCGAGTGTCAGCTGATCCGCCGGCAGCGGAACAGGCGCCCCGGCCCCTTGGAACAGACCCGAAAAGGTCGGCACAAAGGTTTCGCCCAGCATGACCCACCTGCCCCGCGTGTCGATGTCGATCGACAAGAGCGGTGCGTCGGACACCTCGATCGGCACCAGGACCAGTTCCGCGGCATAGCCGTCATCGACGATCATCGACACCGTAGCCAGCCCGGAGAAGCCCTCATCCGGCGTGAAGGCCATGCCGCGACCGCCATCGACGATGCGCGCGGTTCCGCCTGTCACGCGCCCGACCGCGGCGAAAAGCGTGTCGCCCTCGGGGTCCAGCGCAAGGTCGCTCAGGGCGACGCGCACTTCCAGACCGGCATAGGTCCGCACGTCGCGGTCGCGGGCCTGTGGCGCCTGGTTGGCCACGAACCCCAGATTCGCGGCGAACAGCCCCGTGTCGGTGGCATTCGCCGCGCCGTTGCCGTCCAGATCGGCCCCCGGCAGAAGGCCCGCATCGGCGGCATCGACGCGGCCATCGCCGTTCAGGTCGCCCAGAACGGTCAGCGTTGCCGCCGCCGATGCCCCCACCGCGCCCTCCAGCACAAGCGCCTGCACCCCCGGCTCCGTGGCGCGCAGCACCAGTGTCGTCACCCCCGCATGGGTAGCCCGCGAGATGACTTCGGCCCCCGTGGGCGAGGCGGCGTCGGTCACCGTGCCTTCGACCATCAGAACCAGCGCAACCGGCCCTTCGCGCAACTCGCTGTTGCGCAGGGTCATCGTAACGGCGGCCCGGCCGTCCGCGCCGAATTCCAGCGTCAGCGGCGCGTCGCCGGCACTTGCCAGCGCGGGCAGATGGGCCGACAGGGGCCGGGCCGCGAAATCGGCCTCCGCATCGAAAAACGCGCCTTGCCCTGTTGCGGCGATCAGGCGGCCTTCGGTGTCATAGGCGAATTCGGCCCCTTGCCCGGCGGACACATCCCGCACCGTGGCAAGCTGCCCTTCGGGGCCATAGCGATAGACAGTGCGCCCGCCGTCCGCCGTCTCGATGGCCGCGATGCGCCCGTCGCCGTCCCGTTCGAAGGTCGCGACGACCTGGCCGTCATGCAGAACGCCGGTCGATCCGATCAGCGCCTCGGCCCCGTCGGCAAAGGTGATCGCGCGCACCGTTCCGTTGCCCGACAACGCATAGCGCGTGCCGTCCGGCCCGGTCAGCGTGAACACCGCATCGTCGAAACCGGCCGGATCCCACGGCGCGCCGGTGATTGGGTCCAGGAACTGCCCGCCCGACAGGGCCACCCTTTCGGCCAGCGCCGAAAGCTGCCAGCCGTGCCCCGCATCCGCGACGAACAGCGGCCGCGCCAGGGTTCCGCCGCTGACGGGGTCGACCTCGGCACCCAGCCCGAACCCGGCGCGGGTTCCGTCAGGCAGCGTCAGGTGCAGGCGCGATTGCAGCGACAGCCCCTGAGGCACACCGCTTGCCGAACGCCCGGTCGATTGCGCATCGAAGGCAAGGTCCATCCCGGCCCAGGGCGCACGCCAGGCGGTGCCGAAACCCGTGTCGCCATGAAGAATCCCGGTGTCATGCACCCGGTTCAGCACCAGCGCATTCCCGCCGATATCCAGCACGGCATCCTCGGCCACGCTGACCGGGCGTGGGGTCGATACCCCGCCCAGAACCTCGATCCGGGTCACCGCCTGCGCCCGGCGACCGCCCAGATCCACCGCGTCCAGCCGCAGCGCATAAAAGCCCGGTGGCATCGTCGCCGGGTCGATGGTGGAGAGCGCCCCCTCCGCGGCTTCCGTGCCCGAGGCAAGAAGCCGCTCTTGCCCGCTCAAGGTGTTGGTCGCCCACAGATGCCATTCATCCAGCGACTGATCGGCAATCGCCCCGGTCACCGTCACGGCGTCACGGATCGGGAAATCCGACAGGCCGGCGTTCAGGCTGACCAGCGGCGCCGCCGCATCGGCGGGATCGCGCACGCGGATCGTGGCTTCCGCCACGCCCACGGCACCGTTCGCGCCCACCGCCTCGGCCCGCACAAGGGTGCGGCCCGGTGTGCCCGCGGTCAGGGTCAGGGTGCCGTCGGGGCCAAGGGTCACCGCCGTGCCGTCCACGAAAACCCGGCTTTCCGCCACGGCCCCCAGGCCCGAAGTGCGCAGGGTCAGCGTGACCTGCTGACCGGGGCGCACCGGGAAATCGGGCGTGGCGATCAGGGTGACGGTCGGCGCTTCGGGCAGGGCGGTGACGCGCGCCACGAAAGACCGGCTTGCCGTCTGATATCCGTCATTCACGCGCGCGACGATCAGGTGATCGCCCAGCTGGCCCGCGTCGGGCGTCCATCGGATGACCCGTGCGACCTGATCGAACACCGCGCCCGCGGGAAGCCCGCTGAAATCGAAGCCGAGGGTGTCATCGGCATCAGGATCGCTCGTGCTTACCGGAATGACCAGTTCGGCGCCCAGATGCCCAAGCGCGCTGTCCACCGCGATCTGCGGTGCGCGGTTGACGTTGTCGATCTGCACCGGCACCACCGTTTCCGCCCGGCCGCCGCGCCCGTCTTCCACCGCGAACCGGAAGGCATAGCTGCCTGCGGCGCCAAAGCCCGGCGCCCAGGTGAAACGCCCGGTCGCACCATCGAAGCTGGCGCCCTGCGGCAGCGGATCCAGCGCCCGGAACACCACCGCATCGCTGTCGGGATCACCGGCGAGCAGGCGGAACGTGAACTCCGCCCCCTCGCGGCCGCGCTGCGGGCCAAGCGGGGTGATCACCGAGGCGGCATTGGCGTTTGCGACCGTCAGGCGGATCGTTTCGCGGCTTTCCTCGGCGCCATCGGTGGCGATCAACACGATACCCGGATAATCGCCCGCATCGAACCCGCCCGGCGTCCAGCGCAGGAGGCCGGTTTCCGGGTCAAGCGTCGCACCCTCGGGCAGTCCCTCGGCCAGATAGGTCACCGGGTCGCCATCGGGGTCGATGGCGGCCAGTTGCAGGGTGAAATCTTCGCCCTCGGTCAGGTTCTGGTCGCCCACGGGCAACAGCAGCGGTGCGCCGTTCTGCGCCCGAACGACCAGCCGCACGGTGCGGCTGTCGCTGCCAACCGGTCCGGTGCCGCCATTGCCGTCATCGGTGACGGTCAGCGTGAAGGTATGCTCGCCCTCATCGGCGGCGGTCGGGGTCCAGACCAGTTCGGCCCGGCCATAGGCCGCACCTGTGACGACCTGCGCCCCGGCGGGCAAATCCTCGGCCGAAAAGGTCAGCGCGTCGCCATCGGCGTCGGCGACACGGATCGCAAGGCGCAGTTCCTGCCCGGTCACCGCAACCGCATTCGCCAGAACCGAAAGGCGCGGCGGCACAGATGGGGCCTCGACGGTCAGGATGAAGGTCTGTTCGTCGCGGCGGATATCGGCGGGGATGCCGCCGCCATCGTCCTCGGCCCGCAGGGTAATGACATAGACGCCGCGATCCAGCGCCTCGGGGGCGAACCGCAGGGTGCCGCCGTCCGTGCCGGGAACGAAGCGGGCAAAGCCGCTGTCCGGGCCAAGGATGCGCGCCTCGACGTCGACGCCGACCCGGTCGGCGCTGGCCAGGGGCACCATCGTCGCCGTGACATTCACCGCGCCGCCGTCGGCATCGGTCACGTCGACCGGCAATTCCAGCATGGCACCCGCCGCGACAACCTGGTTTTCGTGCGGCGCGATTTCAGGGGCCAGGTTGAGGTTGGCGACATCCAGCACCACCCGCGCCTCGGTCACCGACGCAACGCCGGTGCCATCGCCGTCATCGGTGGCGATCACCCGGATTTCATGGCGCCCCGCCTGATCGAACCCCGGCGTCCAGAAGAAAAAGGCCGTGTCGGGGTCGAACACCGCCCCCTCGGGAAGGCCGGTGACGGCATAGGTCACGGTGGCCGGGCCAGCCTCGTCGGGGGCGAAGACGAAGGAACCGTCGGCCAGCTTGACGGGCGGGCGATAGAACGGATTGTCGGGGTCGATGGCCAGCAATTGCAGGCCGAAGGGCTGCGCCTCGACCAGATCGAACTGTCCAAGCGGCACGAATTCGGGCGCGGCATTGGCATTCTCGACGGTGATGCGCACCGTGGTCTCGGCAACGGCCTGCCTGTCGCTGACCTGCACCGCGATGTCGTAGGTGCCGGCCTGGGTGAACCCGGGGATCCATTCGAACACCCCCGTCACCGGGTCCAGCGTCGCGCCCGCAGGCAGGATCGGCGCCTGATAGGTCAGCGCCCTGCCGCCGCGCACCAGATCGGCATCACGCCCGACGACGGTGAAGCGCAGGGGGTCGCCCTCGCGCACCACCCGGTCGGGGATCGGCAGAACCTCGGGCGGGGCATTGCGCTGTGCGATGGACAGGGTCAGCGGCAGGCGCACACTTTGCGTGCCGTCACTGGCGATCACGGCAAAGTCATAGGTTCCCGCATCGCCAAAGCCCGGCGTCCAGCGCAGGACACCGCTGCGCCCGTCGAACGTGGCCCCCGGCGGCAGGTTGTCGGCCAGCATGGTGACGACGTTGAAATCCGGGTCGCGGGCCAGGAACCGGGTCTCGAACGCCTCGCCCTCGGCGCCGGTGAAGGTCTGCCTTGTGCTCAGGAATTCCGGCGGCATGTTGCCGCCATCCACCTCGATGATCCAGGCGACATCGGTGAAGGCGCCCAGACGGTCGAAAACCCGAACCACGACCGGCGAAAAGACGGGCGTCGAGGCATCGGTGGGGAAGCGGACCTCGCCCGTGGTCTCATCCAGGGTCAGGCCCTCGGGGCCTTCCAGAAGGACAAAGGCGAAGGGCCCGCCCTCGGCATCCTCGACCGCGATGGTATCGACATATTCGGTGCCCGCCACGGCGATGCCATCGGGTGGCACCGGCACCGCGGGCGCGGTGTTCAGGGGCGGCAGCGCGAACAGCCCGAACCCGACCTGAAGATGCAGCGCGTCGGGGGCGATGAACGTGGTCGTGGTGACAGGCACCGAGGCGCCGGGCGCCAGAATGCCGCCGGGCACCGCAAGGTCGATCACCCACAGCTCGTTCGTGCCGGTCGCGCCCACGGGCGAGGCGGTGAAATAGCGGGCCGGGTCCAGCAGCAGACGCAAGGGCGCCACCAGCGGCTCGGTGCCGGTGTTGGTCACGTTCAGATCGAAGGACAGCGTGCCATCGCCCCGGTCGCGGCGGGTGCCCGAGAATTCGAGGCCCAGCAACGTGCTGAAATCCTGCAACACCGAGAACCGGCTTTCGGCGCCCGAGCCCATGGGAAGGCCCGCGAAACTTTGCAGGTTGCCCGAGACGGAGAGGGTGTAGTTGCCCGTCTCGATCCCGGCCATCGACAGTGTGACCCGCCGCGCGGCGGGGTCGTAGCTGACATCCAGAACCGGAACGACGGTGCCGGCCTGGGTTTCCACGATATAGTTGCCGGGGTTCAGAACCGATCCCTCGGCCAGCGCATCCTCGGCCAGCATGTCGGTATCAAAGGTGATCTGCGCGGTCGTGACGGGGGTTGTCAGAACCGCCCCCTGTCCGGGGCTGATCGCGGTGATCCGCGGCGCCGTCGCCGGGTTCAGAACATCGACCCCCGCGCCATTGGCGATCAGGACGCGGCCATCGGCGGTGGCGATCAGGTTATCGCCCCGTGCCGCGCCAAACCCCAGCATGGCCACGGCCCGCGTCGCCACGTCCAGCAGCACCAGCGCCGATTGCCCGGTTGACGGATCGACATTGCCCGAGATGAACAGCAACCCGTCCAGCCCGCTGCCCGGCTGCCCGAAGGCCAGCGAATCCGCGGGCACGGTCAGTTGCGCCACGACCTCGGGCTGTCCGTCGGCGTCGAAGCGCAGCACATCGCCCCGCTCGGGCCAGGATGTCGCCCAAAGGCGGCCTTCGGGCCCGATGGCCAGATCGCCGACGCGGGTGTCGGAAAAGGCGGTGAAGGTCTCGCTTACCGGATCGAACACCTCGATCCCGTGGCCCGACGCCACATAGATCAGCCCGTCGGCATCGATGGCAAGGCTCTGGGTCAGCCCTGCGCCGTAGCGGGCCAGGGTCGCGCCGCTCTCGGGGTCGAGCTGCAAAAGCTCGTGACCGGTCATCGCCCAAAGGCGCCCGTTGCCGTCGAAGGCCAGATCGTAAACCGGCGCCTCGATCCTCACGAAATCGCGGGCACCGTCCGCCGGATCGCCCTGCGCCGGTATGCGGTAAAGCCCGCTGCGCTCGGGGCCGGCCACCACCAGAACCGATCCGTCCGGCGCCTGGGCCAGGGCGGTGGTGCCGATGCCCGCCGCATCCACCGGGCCGAACCCGCGCGCGAAGGCCGCAGCCGAGAATGGCGCGGCCACCGAAGCAAAGAAAGAGGGATTGCGCGGCGGTTGCGGTGCGGGCACGCCTTGCAAAACCTCGGCGAAGAGCGGAGCCGCCACAGCCTCGACCGGGGCCGGGGGGGCAAGCGGGGTGGCAGGGGTGGGCGTGCCAAAGCCCGCGCCCGTTCCCAGGTTCGGCGAGAACCCGTCGCCCGGCACACTGACCCCGGCGGGCGGGCGTTCGACGTTTCCGGCATTGTCGGTCGCCAGCACCAGAAATTCATAGCCGTGCCCGGCGGCGCCCTGGAACAGGGCGGTCGTCTCGGTCGTCTGCGCCTCAAACAGCTCGAACCGGCCGCCATCGGTGGCCACGAACACGCTGACATGGCGCAGGCCCGACAGATCGTCGGTCGCCGTCCAGTCCAGCACATACTGATCGGTTCCCGCCGCCCGGTTGACCTGCAAGGCGGTGCGCGGCGGCGTGCGGTCCAGCGTGATCCGCGTCTCGTTCGTGTCGTCGGGCGGGCGACTGTCATAGATCACCCGGGCCGATGCAAGGATTTCGGTGCCATCCGCAACCCGCGCCCCCGGCGCCACGCCATAGACCAGCGCGCCGGTCGGGTCGTCGCCCGTCAACAGGCCGGGCCCGCCCACCATCGCCTCGCCGGTGGCCGGGTCGATTGCCTGGATCAGCCAGGTCGCGATACCGCTGCCGCCATCGACCCCCGCCGAGACCCGCAGCACATAGCCGCGCGTGCCGGTCAGGTCGATGTCGGTCTGGAACTGGCCCCGGTCCGCCGGCAGGTCGACCACGATGTCGCCCAACCGCAGGTCGCCCAGCCGGAAGCCGCGCGGGTCAAGCGCCGGATCAAGCTGGGTGACCACCCGGATCTCGTTGACGGGGGTCTGGTTCCCGGTTCCGCCAAAGCGGATCTCATACGGCAGAGTGGTGCCAGTCGGAACGAACTGCTGTTCGCCAAAGCCGCCGGGGCCAAGGATGGCGGCGTTGCGCCCCGCCGCCGCCTGCTCTTGCAGGAACCGCGCCAGATCCAGCGGGTCGAGCGCGCCGGTGGACAGGGCCGAGCCGACATCGCCCAGGCTGCCATCGGCCCCCGCCAGCAGTGAGAAGACGTTGAACCTCTGAAACAGCGTCGGATTGGACAGGCCCAGGTCGAACCTGTCCGCGCCGGGAAGCGCCGGCACGGGAATGTCGAGCGGCGGAATATCGTCGGCGAACCGCACATCGAGCCCGGCAAGCTCGGCCGTCAGGGCGGGATCGTGGCCATACCACTCGCGCAGCTTGGCAAAGAACGTGACCAGATCGCCGGTGGTGCGGACCTGGTCGCCCTCGGGGCCCAGAACGACGCCCATGGCAAGGGTGCTGACCAGGCTGCCCGCAAGCCCGCGTTCGCGGGGATCGGGGGCCTGATCCTCGGCGCGCAGGATGCCGGCATCCTGAAGGGCGGTCAGCCAGGCCGCGCGCCAGACATCGGCATCGGCCGCCAGCGTCAGCAGCGCCGGGCCCGCCTCGGGGTCGGCAAGGATGCCGCGCCGCAGCGCCTCGGCCTCGGCGGTCTGGAAGGCCACGAACTCGGCCCGGGTCATCGGCGTGGCGGCGGCAACCACATGAAACTGGAACGGCGCATAAAGCCGCACGGCGTCGTCGATGACCTGCACCCTGGGGTCACGGAAGATCAGATCGAACACCGGATTGACATCGGCCAGCGCGTCAGGCCCGGCATCCAGCGCCCCCTCGGCGCGCAGATCGGGAAAGCTGTTGTAGAGATATTCGCGCACCTGCTCGAAATCGCGGTCCACCAGCGCCTGCAACACCGGATAGGTCTGCACGTTGAAGCTGAAAGCGGTGAACCCGCCATTCGGCAGGTCATAGGCAAAGCCAGGCGCCAGGACATGCCCGGCGGTGTTCAGCCGGGCATCCGCCGACGTCCACGGCACATCCGCCGCCGCGCCGTTCACCGGCGTCCCCGTCAGGTTGGTCGAGAATTGCAGGAAGGGCAGATCGTAGACGCCTTCGGCCCGGCCCATTTCCGGGGCGCCAAAGGTGAAATGCACATAGGGCGTATCGACGTTCGAGAAATTCTGAAGCGTCAGCGCATAGTTGCCGGTGCCCCCCACGGGCACGATGCGCGGCCCGCCCAGCGATAGCCCGACGTTGTTTTCGACCGCGCGTTCCACAAGGAAGCGATAGGGCACCACGGCCATGGCCCCGTCGGGGTTGATCACCTCGACATCGTAAAGGCCCAGATCGGCGCCCAGCAGGTCGAACACCGCCACGATGCGCGACCCGTCCACAACCTCGGTGCGGGCGGGCAGGATCGAGGCGACGCCGGGCCGCGTCAGCCGCAGCACCGCGTCGGGATGAAAGGACGATCCCTCGATCACCGTCGTGACATACCGCCCGTCGCCCACCCGGTCCTGCCGCACACCGGTGATCTGGAATGGCAGAACCTCGGTCAGCAGGGTGGCACCGACCGCTTCGTCGCCCAGATTGCGGGCCAGGACATAGTAAAACCCGGCCTCGGTGCTGCCCACGGTCGCCGTCTGATCGGCACCAAGGGGATTGTCGTAGATGGCATCGAATTCGGTGGCGGTGGGCACCGCGCCGCGCCGCACGAACAGTTCAAGCTGTGCGCCCGCCACATCGCCCAGCAGGCGCGTGCGCAGGGTCTGGCCGGGGTCCGTTTCGACGCGGAACAGCACCTCCTGCCCCGGTGCCAGGGTAAGGGGCCGGGCCACGCCCGGTTGCAGGTCGGGCGTGACGACAAAGACGCTGTTCGCGGTCGCGGCGGTGTTGTTGGCGGTCAGCCCGTCCTCGAACACCTGATCGCGGATGTCCGAGCGCACGATGAACCGGTAACTGCCTTCGGCCGCGACGGGCATCCTTGTGGTCAGGCTGGCGACATAGCTTTCGCCAGGGGCCAGCGGGCCGGTATGGCTGGCCTGTCCCACCAGCCGGTCGCCCAGATCCCAGGCCCCATCCCCCGACAGGAACACCGAATCCGCCCAGGCGCCCGTGGCCGGGGCATCGCCGCTGTTGGTGACGCGCCAGGTGATGGTGATTTCCTCGCCCACCGTCAGATTTCCGGTGACCGCGATGTCCGATGTCACCAGATCGGCGGGCGGCACGGCGGTAAAGCGCACCGGCGCCGCCGAGGCGCGGGTGTTGTTGCCTTCGCCACCACCTTCGAAGACACCGCCGATCGGGGCGGTCAGGGTCGCGCGGTCGGTGACGACGAAAACGAAGAATTCGTCGCTGAGCGCCTGACGCATGTTGAAGTCGCGCGCGACGGTATAGCTTTCGCCCGCCGCCAGACCGTCGCGATGATCGACCGCGCCAAGGAAGATATCCTTGGTAATGTCCAGCGACTGATCGCGCGAAAGATAGATCAGGTCGGTCCAGGCCCCCTGCCCCTCGGGGGTAGAGGCCCCGAAATTGGTCACCTCGTAACTCACCGACAGAGGCGCACCGCGCTGCACGGTTTGCGGCACATCGAGCGATGCAACCCGCAGATCGGGAAGCGCGGCCGCCGTCACCGTGCGGGTCAGGACGGCCAGGTTGTTGCCTTCGCCCTGATACTCGACAACCCGGTTTGCCCCCGTCGCGCGCACCCCGGCCAGCCCCGGCCCCACATCGCTGCCGGGCAGGATATAGCCCGCGCCGGTGCCGCTGTCGGTCTGGATCAGGATGGTGAACTGGCCTTCAAGGCCGGGCGGCAGGGTGATCTCGTCCGCCACCTCATAGCTTTCGCCAGCCGCCAGCCCGCCCTGACGGGTGAAACTGGCCAGCAGGTGATCGCTGGCATCAAGCGCACCATCGCGGGAAATGAACACCCGGTCCACCCACTCCGTCGCCGTGGCATCGCGGGTGCCCGCATTGGTGATGGTGAAGCGGATCGGCACCGGAACGCCCGACACGATGTCGTCGGGCAGATCCACCTCGGAAATCACGAGGTCGGGTTCGGAAAACACGGCGTCGAACCCGGCGGTGCCCAGGTTGTTGTCATTCGCCGGACCCTCGAACACGCTGGAGCGGTAGAGCGCAAAGGCAGAGACGGCGTTGCCGTCCACCTGTTCACGCTCGGCTCGCCCGCCCCCCGGATCGGCATCGGCGATGACATGGATGAAATAAGGCCCGTCGATCCCGGCGGGAAGGGTGACATCGGCCGATGCGGTATAGCTTTCGCCGGTGCCCAGTGGCGCGTCAAGCCGGATGGTTTCGATGGCCAGCCGCGTGGCGCGGCTGAGGTCCAGCACCGGGTCGGGCGAAATCCAGACCGCATCGCGCCACAACTCTGTGCCGTCCCAGACGGTGGCGCCCAGGTTCGTCACCGTCCACTCGACGCTGGTCTCGGCGCCGGACCGCGTTCCGTCGGGAGGCGGCGAGACCAGCGTGACCACCAGATCGGCGGCGGCGGTCGTGGCCTCGGCCGCCGTGCCGGTCACATTGTCGGTCTCGTCCGACTCGGCCACCCCCGGAACGCCCCGTGCCGATCCGTCCACCACCACATGCACATAGGTGCCCTGCACCGACGGCGGCAGGTCGATGACTTCGTTGCGCTGATACCCCTCGCCCTCGGCCAGCGGGCCGGTGTTGTCGAACCCGCCGATCAGCCAGATCCGCGATCCGGGCGCGCCGAACACCGGATTGTCCGACACATAGACCAGATCGCGCCACCGGGCATCGGCGTTGATCGGGCCGTTGCCCTGGTTTTCCGCCGACCACGACACCGTCAGCGGCCCCTGTCCGGCCACCACCGGCCCGTCCACCGCCACGCTTTCGGCCACGAGGTTCGGCACCTGCGGCACGAACCCCAGAACGTCGATGGCCCGGCCGCGATAGTTGTTGCTGTCGACCTCGTCGGGATCGTCGGGGTTTTCGTTGCCGACCAGCGTGTCCTCGATCACCAGACCGGTGGAATCGCTCCAGGGGGTCAGGTAATATCGCCCGCCCTCAAGGGTCTGCGGCAGCGTCACAAGGGCCGTGACCTGATAGCTTTCGCCCGGCGCGAGAACCCCGGCATGGGGCAGGCTGCGCAACAGGATGGCACTGTTGCCGCCGACGAAATCGACACCGCCCCCCTGATCTGCCGGGGGCAGCGGGCTGGGTCGGCGGGCATCGCGGGCCAGCCAGATCGTATCGGTCCACCTGTCGACAAAGGTCGGGTTCAGCCCGGTGTTGGTGACGGTAAAGCGCACCTCAACCTGCGCCCCCGCGACCGCCTGCGCGGGGGCGATTACCTGTCCCACCGACAGATCGGGTTTGGCGGCGGGGGTGATCTCTATCTGCGTGGTGGCGATATTGTCGCCGTCATTGGGGAATTCGTCGATCTGCGACAGCGCGTCGGTGGACACGATCACATAGGCCGGGCCACCGAACCGCAGCGGCACGGTCAAAGGCCCGGTCTGCCCCGAATAGCTCTCCCCCGGGGCCAGGGCCGAGACATTCTGGAAACTGCCCATCAGCAGGTCGTCAGACGACAGGAACGGATCGAGCGACAGATACACCCGGTCGACCCAGTTGCCCGATGCGGTCACGGTGCCCTGGTTCATGACCTCGTAATCGGCCGAAACGGTGCCGCCCGCGCTGACCCCGCCCGTGGCGGTGACCGCCGCCACCTGAAGGTTGGCGCGATCAATCGGCGTGATCGTCATCACGTCGCTGCCGACCGTCGTGTTGTTGTCACCAAGCGCGCCATCCTCGAACAGGGTGGCGCGGTCGTTGGTGATCACCTGCAGCCGATAGGCCCCGACAAGACGTTGCGGCAGGGTGATGCGTTCGGTGCGCTGATATCCCAGACCGGCCTGCACCGTCGCCTCGGTGGTGAACCGGCCAAGGAAGACCCGCGCGCCCCCGCCCACGGGTTCCAGATAGACCGCGTCGGTCCAGCCACCCGAGGCAGGCGCCGCACCCAGATTCTCGACCCGCCAGGCGATGTCGATGGACGCGCCTTCCCGTGCGGTGGACGGCAGGGCCGTTTCCACCACCTGAAGGTCGGGCGAGGGGCTGCGCGCCACCTCGATCGGCACCAGCCCCGAGGCGTTGTTGTCGGTGAAGATGAACTCGAACGGCCCGCCGGTGCTGGCGCGGGCATAGATCGTGCCCTCGATCCCGTCGGGCAGCCGGACCTGCGCCGTGCGCGTATAGCTTTCACCGACACCCAGCGCACCGACGCGGGTAAAGCTTTGATCGGCCAGCCGCCCCGTGCCATCGGCATTGGCATAAAGCACGATCCGGTCGCTCCAGACGCTGCGGTCGGTCACGCCAAGGCCCTGGTTGGTCACGGTCCAGGACATGTCTATAAGCTGGCCGCTGTCGCCTTCGGGATCGGCCGAAATGCCCGTGACGACCAGATCGGCATAGAGATCGGGCACGATGTCCACGAAACCGGGAACAGCAGAGACGTTGTTATCGCGCTTGCCCGCCTCGAACACCGCGCCTTCGGCATCGGACTGCACATAGACGGTCAGGCGCTGCGAAAACCGTGGGGGAAAAACGATGTCCAGCGAGGCGTCATACCCTTCGCCCAGCGCCAGCGCGCCATCGCGGACAAGACGGCCAAGCTCGTAATCGTCGGCGTTGCCGATGATCTCGTCGCGCGAGGCCATGACCCGGTCGATCCAGCCGGTTTCCGCGCCCGTCCCGGTGCCGTCATTGTCCACCCGCCATGTCACGGTGATGGTCGCCGGATCGCGCGCGGTGAAGGCAGGGGCGCTTGCCGCGCTGACCAACAGATCGGCATGGGGGGCAAGGTTGACGGTCAGGGGCAAGGCGGCGGTGTTGTTGGCCTCGTCCGCTTCGATCGTGGCGTTTTCGGCATCAGGGACGGCCAGCAGGTAAAACGCCCCCGACAGTTCTATGGGAATGTCGGCGCTGAAGCTTTCGGATAGTTGCGCGCCCGGCTCCTGCGCCGCATCCCGGTCAAAACGCGCCAGCACCAGGTCGTCTTGGTCGAAGATCTCATCGCCGGACAGCACCACCAGATCGACACGCCCCGGCCCCGCCGCGCCCGCGCCGGAATTGTCGAACCGCGCCGTGATGTCGATGGCATCGCCCGACGTCACCACGGCGGGCGCGGTCAGGCCGCCGACCACCAGGTCGGGCCGCGCAACCCCAAGGTTGGTACTGGCGATGATGTTGTCGTCGGGCGTGCCGCCCTCGAAGACGCGGTTCGTCACGTCGCTCTGGACGATGACGGTATAGCTGCCGCCGGGGATGTCGGGAAACGGCACCGTCAGTTGCGCGTCGTAGCTTTCTCCCGGTGCCAGATCGAAGGGCCGCGCGACCGTGCCCAGAACGGTCGCGCCCGCCAGCGTGCCGTCCGTGGACAGGAACACCCGGTCCGACCACGGCGCGCGGGCGGGGCCGGCGCCGGTATTTTCCACCCGCCATTCCACGGTCAGCGGCTGGCCGGGGGCCGCCGTTGCGGGCACCGTCAACCCGGTCGCGGTCAGATTGGGGGCGGGACCAACGGTGATGATGCTGGGCGACAGGGCCGCGCCGGTGTTGTTGTCGGTGGCGTCGCCTTCGAACACAGCCCCATCGGCATTGCTGCGCACCAGCACGAAATACGGTCCGGTGATGCCGCCCGGCACGGTGAAACTGCCCTGAGCGGTATAGCTTTCCCCCGGCGCCAGCGCGGCCTCTCGCGTGACGGTGCCAAGGCTGACGTCCCCGGCGCCCAGCTCGGCGTCGGTGGACAGGAACACCTCGTCCTGCCATGTCCCTGTCGTGGCGAATTCGCCGGTGTTGCGCACCCGCCACGCGATCTGAAGCGGGTCGGTGAACAGGGCCTGGTCCGGCCCCAGCACCGCCTCGACCACAAGATCGGCGGCGCGCGCCGTCAGGGCGATGTCGGCGGTAATGCTGTTGTCGGCGCGGGTATCGGGCTCGGTCACTGCCCGATCCGCATCGGTGATGACCGCCAGCGTGAATGTCCCGTCCAGATCGACGGGCAGCGTGATCTCGGCGCTTTGGGTATAGGCGGCACCGGGGGCCAGCACGCCCGGGCGCGCCACCTCGGCCAGCACCGTGTCGTCGGCATTGCCGATGACCGCGTCGCGCGACAGCACGATCCGGTCGATCCATTCATCGGCGTCGGTGGCCACGCTTGCGGCATTGGTCACGGTCCAGCCGACTGTCACCACCGATCCGCCGATTGCCGTGGCCGGTGCCGAAAGGTCGCTGATCCGCAGATCCGCCAGCCCGGTTTCGGCCGAAGCGAATACGACGCTGGCACCGTTGTTGTTCGCCCCGTAAGCCCCGGAGGCCAGCGATTCGACCAACCCGACGCTGCCGTTGGCGGCGCGGTTCGCCGTCACCGTAAGCCGGATGTCACCGGCCCCGTCCAGGCCATCGGCCAGCCGCACGGTCAGACGCTGTTCGGCCCTTTCACCGGGGGCAAGAGGGCCTGCCAATTCGGGATTGAAGGTCTGGGCACCGTTGAAGATCGTGGTTCTGCGCCCAAGGTTGTAGAGGTCCACCCGGTCGGTCCAGCCCTCGCGCGTGACGGCATTGCCCTGGTTGACGACATCCCAGACAATCGTGACCTCGCCCCCGGCGGCGGGCGCGGTTTCGAGGATCCGCAGGTTTTCGACCACAAGATCGGGTGCCGAGACGAACATCTGGGTGGTGCTGTTGTTCGACGCCGCATCGCCGGTGTCGTTGCCCTCGACGATGATATCGTCGTTGTCGGCGCTGACCGTAACCTCGAACGCACCGGTTGCCGGGCGCCCCCCCGGCCAGGGCAGGGTGAAGCTGCGCGCCACCTCTTCCCCCGCCGCGATCGGACCGCCGGAATAGGGCACATCGGCCAGCAGAATCTCGTCATTCGTCAGGGTGTTGCGGATGCGTAACTGTTCGCCCCAGGGCCCCGTCGCCGTGGCAGCCCCGGCGTTGCGCGTGACCCAGTTGACCGTCACCGGGTCGCCCGGCATCCAGTCGACCGACGGGGACATGGTGATGTCGGCCACCACCAGATCGGGCAACTGGTCGCTGAGCGATGTGACCCCGGTGCTGACCTCGCCCCCCTCGATCCCCGCCGCCGCGCCGGGTTCGGCCACCGCGTTCAGAACGTCGGTCGCCAGCGCAAACGACAGCGCGCCCGTGCCCGCCGCCCCCTGCGGCAGGGTCAGCGTGACCTGCCCGTCGCGCCCGGCCCCCGCGGCCAGCGCCCCGGCGGGCAGATCGACCACCGCGATCACCGCGCCCAGGTCGAGGTTGCGCACGATCAGCCGTTCGGTGAAGGCCGCCGCATCCGCCGTGCCGTCGTTCTGCGTGCGCCATTGCACCACCACCGGCGCCCCGGCCTGCACCGGCGCCCCGCCTTCCCCCGTCACGGAAAGCGCAGAAGGCACCAGATCGGCGCCGGGGCTTGCCGTGTTCACGCTTTGCGGCACCCCTCCCCGGTTGGTGAAGATGTTGTAGACGAACCGCGATTCCGTCACGCGCCTGTCGTCTCCGCCAACCAGCAGCAGGTAATCCCCGCTTTCCGGCAGGCGCAGGCCGTCGATGGCACTGGCAAGGTTCCCGCTCGTCAGAACCACGCCCGAAGGGCTGAGCAGCCGGGTATTGGCCGCGCCGGCCACCTCCAGCACTTGCAGGAACAGCCGGTCACCCGCGACACCGGGGATCGTGAAGGCGCGGGTGGTGTTGCCGGGGGTCAGCGTGGCGTCAAGATAGCTGCCGGGTTCGATCCGGGTCGCCCCGGCCATGTCGATCAGGCGGAACCGGAAATCGCCCGTGAAATTGTCCTGCCCGAACAGGCCCCGCGTGCCGGTTATGAAGAGTCGATAGTCGCCCGCTGGCAGATCCAGCAACTGCGACACGCCGTTGTCGTTTCCGAAATTGCCTGTGGCCTTCGTGCCGGCCGGACCGACGATCTGCCAGTCTAGGCCGTTATTGTCCATCTGGCTGTCGAGATAGACTTGCCCGCCTTCGGCCACGGTAAAGCTGTAGGCGGCGGCATCGCCAGGCTGGTCGATACCGCCTTCGACGGTGGCCCCGATGGCGATGTCCGCCGCCTCCAACCGGGCGCGGCGCAGGGACAGGGTGGCCTGTCCCCCGTCGTCCAGGGTGGCGTTGGAATTGAAAACGAACGTATGGGCACCGGTATGCCGGGCCACAAAACTGCCCGGATCGTTGCCCTGACTTCCGAAATGCAGGACTTCGCCCAAGGGGGACAACACCCCGATCTGCCCTGCCAGCCCCCCGGTATCGGTGAACCAGCCGTGATACCGGACGCCTTCGACCAGATCGACCTGCACCATCCCGGTGCGCGCCCCCGCCGCGATTGCGATGGGAACGGCGACGGGTTGCGCCCCGGTCGGCGCATCAATCGTGGCCGCATCCGCCGCGTCGAGCAAGGTGAAACGATAATCGCCCGTGGCACCGTTCCGGTTGCTGACCTCGAAAACGTAATCTCCGGCGCCAAGCTGAAAGACGCTGCTGCCAGTGCCGGGAAAGGGCCGCGTCGGGGCCAGATCGGCATTGCCCAGCGTGCCCGCGCTGTCCCGCAGGGCCCATGCGATCTGGCCCTGTCCGGTCTGGCTGTCGACCATCAGCAGGGTCGGTTCCGTCAGGCTGAAGGCATGACGCACAACCTCGGACGGGGCGCTCAGCGTGCCTTCGACCGGCTCGCCCAGGGTGATCTGCGCATCGCGGACCACTTGTTTGCGCACCGCAAGGGACAGTGCGAACGGCGCAGCACCGCCGTTGGTGCCCGCGACCAGCAGGCGATATTGCCCGTCGAGCGGCACCTCCGCGAAAAGCGTCGAACTCAGCGACCAGCTTTCGATGGAACCAAAGCGCACAATCCGGCCATCCGGGCCGATCAACTGGAACCGTCCGGCAGAACTGTCACCGCCGGTGACGACGACGTCGTTGATATAGATCCGGTCTCCCTTCGCGGCGTCGAAGGACAGCATCTGCGCCGCGTTCCCCGGGTCGACGGTGACGTTGGTGACCGTGTCCAGGTCGATCCCGGTCGCATCCGCCAGATCGACCAGGCGGAACGCATAGCTTGCGGTGTTCGAACCCGTCGCCGACAAGGCCACGCGATAGGTGCCGGGGCCGAGCACCATCGCCCCGGGACGGTCGAAGCCGATACCGAAATAACCGGAAACCTCGCCTGCGCCCAGGCCGCGGAAATCGGTTCTTGGGCCAAAGGCATCCTCGATCCGCCACTGGATCGCGTTGCTGTCGCTGCGGCTGTCGAACAGCAGTTCGGTCGTCTCTGTCAGGGTGAACACATGGGCCGCCGATCCGCCCGGCTCGGTGATCTCTCCCTCGACCAGATCGCCGACGGCCATGGCATCCCCGGTCGGCGCGGTTTCCGGTGCAGGCCCGGCGTCGGTCAGGGTCAGCGTGGTGTCGACCCCGGCGCTCACGCTATGGATCGCGTCAACGATCAGGGAATAATCCCCCGCGAAGCGCGCAACCAGAGGATCGGAGGCGGTGAAGCCGCGTGAGATCACCTCGTTGCCCTGCGGGTCGATCACCCGCAGGATCAGGTGGTTCGTGCCAAAGCCCGTTCCCGCCAGCGATCCGGGGCTGACGACGAACCGGTCGCCCACCTCGGCCGCGAAACGGAACGCCGCGCTGCCCTGCATGGCCAGCGCCACCGGCGTCGCGGTATCGCGCGCGATGACCGGGGCGGCGGCCAGATCGGTCAGACGAAAGCCGTAGGCGCCGGTCGCATCGTTGCTGCCCGTCACCACGATTTCGTAGTCACCGGCCGACAGGTTGAAAACCGCCTCGCGCCCGTTTGATTGGGAATTGAACGCCTGCCCCGCGATCACCGCGCCGGTGTTCACCTCGCGCAACTCCCAGGTCAGATCGCTGCGGTTCGTGAGGGAATCGAAATGATACCGTCCCGCCGTCGTGGTCTGGAACCCGTGCCGCCAGGTGTCGCCGGGGCGTTCGATTTCACCCGAGACCTGTGCGCCCGGCGTCAGCGCCTCGGTCCCGTCACGCCGTTCCCAGATACCAAGGGTAATGCTGCCGGGTTCGGTCGTGGATGCAGACTGATGCCCCTCGAACACCAGCGCGTATGTCCCCGCGGCGGCGATCCGCACCGCCTGCTGATCCGCACCGGTGCTTAACGCCAAGAGCCGGCCCGAGGGATCGTAAAGCCGAACCCCATGCCCGCCGCCTTCGCGCGCGACGACATCGAGATACAGCAACGATCCGGCGGCAAGGTCGATCCGGCGCACTTCGTTGCCGCGCGCCGGGTCGAGCGTGACGGTATGTTCGCCGTTGACCGCCAGTTCCGGCGCCGCATCCACATCGGTCAGCCGGAACGGCACCTGCCCCACGTTGAAACTGCCGAACTACAGTTCCAGACGGTACTTGCCCGCCCCCAGCACCATGAGGTTCTGCGCAGTGTCCGAGGTCAGGGACGGCGTTGCCACCACCCGCCCCGTGGCATCCAGCACCCGGACAGTCCCGCCCGGGGTGTTGATCAGGGTCTCGAAATGCAGCGTTCGCGGGGCGTCGAGCGTGAAATCATATGTGGCAAAGCTGTAGGGCGTATCCAGCGCCGCAGTCGTCAGCGTTTCCAGTTCCAGATCGTCGCGGATGACCTTGGCGATCCGCGGCGTCAGCGTGTAATCGACGCTCTCGGCGTTGTGCAGGGCGTCTACCATCAGGTAATAGGTGGTGTCGCCCACCGCCGTGACCGGGCCGAAATCGAGATTCAGAATCTGCCGCGTCAGTATTTGGCCGGTCTCGGACAGCAGCGTAAAGAACCCTATCCCGCCGCCCCGGTTCTGCGTTCCCACGGTCAGCGTTTGCCCGTCCGTCAGGTCGATCCGCAGCACATCCGCCGTGCCGCGCTCCGTGATGCTGCCCTCGACCGGTTCATCGGGCTGAATCACCGGGGCGGTGGACGTGTCAACGATGCGAAAGCCATACTCGCCAGCTTCGGTGCCGACCCCGCTTATCGTCAGCACATGGGCACCGGGCCCCAGCACGATGGCCCCGGAATACGAGGCGCCCGAGGACAGCGCACGCCCATCGACAAGACGCCCGTCCGGTCCGTCGATGGTGAATCGCAGGTTGGAGTTTGTCAGGCTGTCCAGGATGACGGTCGTCTCGGCCGCGATGTCGAAGCTGTAAGTATCGCGCCCTCCCGGTGCCAGCGTGCCCCGCACTGCGGTGCCCAGGGTCAGCGATCCTGCCCGGTCTGTCACCCTGTCAAGCGAGAAGTCGAATGTGCGCTCCCCGCCCTGATCCAGTTCACCCCGGATCAGCAGGTAATATGTACCGGCCCGCGCCAGCGTCGTGCGTCCGATCCCGTCGTTGCCGGTCGCGACGACGTCACCCGCGGCATCGCGGATCTCCCAGACCGGGCCAGTGCCCGACCCTGCCGGCTCCGGCGCCACCCGCACGATGTCGCCAGCGTCCGCCTCGAAGCGATAGACGGCACTGTCGGCGGCGGTGTTCAGGGTTGCGGTGGGGGTATCCCCGTAGGACAGAACCGGCGCCGCCCCGAGATCCCGCAGCGCGATGGCGTAATCCAGCGGCGTGGAACTGCGCACCTGAAGCAGGTGATCGCCGGGCGGCGCATAGAAGATGTGGTCGTTGAACCGCAGACCGCGGTCGAACAATGTGACACCATGCTTGTCGATCAGCGACACCACCAAAGGTGGCTGCGGGAAGGTGCCCGCCGCATCGTAAAGCGCATCAAGCAGGAAGACGCCGCCCGTCGCGGTGGAAAAACGGAACGCGTCCACACCGTCCGCCTCGTCGATCCGCCCGTCGATCCGCGTGTCCAGCGGCAGCGGTTCCTCGTCGCCGGTCAGTGGCGTGGCCAGCGGCTCGACCGAACGTGTTGCCGTAAACCGATAGGTCACCTCGGTCGGTTCGGGCGTCGTGCCTTCGATGGTCACGAAATAGGTTCCCGAGACCGGCAACCGCACGCTTTGCGCCGTGGTGCCCGGGTTGAAAATCGAATCCAGCACTTCCTGACCAGTGGGGCCGGTGACGCGTGCTTGCAGCTGAAACCAGGTCGCGCCCGTCAACTCCTCGAACGCCAGCGAAATCCGCTCTCCGGCCTCGGCCGTCACTTCGTAGGTGTCGTTTTCCCGCCCGGTGGCAAGCGTGCCCTCCACGGGCGTGTCCGGGGTGATGGTGCTGGCATCCGCAAGATCGCGCAGCGCGAACCGGTATTCCCCGGTCTGCGCGCCAAGGCCCGCGACCGAAAACCGGTATGTCCCCGAGGCCAGCGCAATCGCCGCGGGCGATGACGCATATCGTCCATCTGTGTAGATGATCCGGGCGCCAGCCAGCGTCTCGCCGTTGTCCGAGGTCAGTTTCCATTCGAAATCGCCCGGCGTCAGCGCGTCGACGTGAATCTGCGTCGCTTCGTTCAGAACAAAGACATAGGCGTCTTCCTCGCCGGGCAGATCGATCGACCCCGCCACCGGCAAGAGATCCGCCGAGAGCAGAAGCCTGGGTTCGAGTGCCTCGAAGAAAACCCTTTCAGGAGCGTGGCCACACGCGGCATCATTGCCATCTGTACGGTCGGAGGGTGCATCCTTGGGCATGGCATCCACACAATGTCAAACTGATGGAAACGACTTGCTTCAACTCACCGGATAAATTCTTTCAAGGTACCATTCAAAAATTCGCCTGCGCCAAGGAGTCCGGTCGCTTGCGTCTGAAAGTATTTTTCCCGATTGTCCAAAATAAGTCAATTCCAACCCTTGCCTCAAGGAAATCTATTTTAACTTCCTAGTTTCAATTGGTTGCAGGTTGTGCCTTCGGCAGAGTCCAGTCCGCTCCACCTAAAGATGTGTACTGGATGCCGCTTTCAATCGAACCTTATGCGGCATCGAAGCCCCGCCGGAAGCACAAGATTCGGATTCGGCAAGTCCGCCACGATGCCGAATGTCCCTGTCGCGGCGTCGAAAACCCGGTCGATGACGGTGATCCTGGCTGCGTGTTCCCCCTCGAAGGGCGCCTCGGGAATGACCGTGACCTGCTGATCCAGCTTCAGATCCGGGTGGAAGGCGATCGGCACGAAGGCTTCCGCGCGCAGCCGGTCGATCCGGGCAACCGTCACAAGGGGCTCGCCCGCCGCCTTGAATTCGCCCACGTCCACCTGGCGTTCGGTAACGACGCCCATGATCGGGCTGCGCACCGTCTTGCGCTCCATCCGGGCCGCCGCCGCCCGCGCGTCTATTGCGGCGATGCGCTGCTCCAGGACGGCCTCGGCCAGATCGGCGCGCGCCGTTTCGACGTCCATGCGTGCCTCTTCACTGACCCGTTCAGGGGCGGCGCTGCGTTCGACCAGCTGCGCCGCGCGATCCGCTTCAATCTCAAGGAATTTCAGTCGCGCCTGCCGACCGTCGATCAACGCGTTGTTGGACGAGCGCGCCAGAGAGGCTTCGACCTCGATCTCTTCAAGCGAGACATCCAGACGAACGACCACCCGCCCCGCCTCGACCCGATCACCCCGGTCGACGGCAATCTCGCTTACGATGCCATCGACGGGCATACCCAGTTCGACCACCTCGAACGGCTGAATGAGACAGGTCGTGGTATCGGGCACAGCCTGATCGGACCAAGCAGAAACAGGGGCGCCAACCATCATCGCCAGCACCAGAACCGCCCTGCCGTTGCGCCAGTCAAACATTGCCAATGCCCCCGAATCTTTCCCGATCGTTGTCCGGATCAACCAGCTAACGCAAGATGAATGAGACCGTGCTGTGTGCGGGCCAATGAGCAGCGCATGCCAACTCCGCAAAAATCCCCGCCTTTGCGGCTTCTCGTGCCTCCACAACCTTAGATTCCAACTTCAAGTGCAACGGTTGATTTGAAGGCCGCGATTTCGTCGGCCATGGCTTCGGCCGGGGTTCTCCAGCCCAGGGTTTTTCCGGGCCGGTTGTTCATCAGGGCGGCGACGTCGTTAAGCCAGGTCTGGCTGGCATCGCCGAGGTCGGTTCCCTTGGGCATGAACTGGCGCAGCAACCCGTTGGTGTTCTCGTTCGAGCCGCGCTGCCAGGGCGCATGCGGATCGCAGAACCAGATGTCGATCTTCAGCCGCCGCGCCAGCTCGGGGTGGCAGGCCATCTCGGAGCCGCGGTCGCAGGTCATGCTCTTGCGCAGGGCGGCGGGCAGGCGTTTCATCTGCCGGGTGAAGCTGTCGAGCATCGCGTCGGCCCCGTTGCCGCGCATCTTGCACAGAACAACGAAGCGGGTCTTGCGCCCACCCGGCATGCCCACCCAGCGTGCCGACGGAGGAGCGGTTGAACGCCCCCTTGATCAGATCGCCTTCCCAGTGACCGGGCACGAGGCGGGCCTCGATCTCTTCGGGGCGGTTGATAATCCTGAGATCATCCGGGACCATGTAACTGCCCGCCAGCGTACCGCGCCGCGACCATCGCCGCCTTCAACCCGCCGCGCGGCTGCGCGTGGATCGCGGCATAGATGGTTTCGTGGCTGACGCGGGCCGTAGCGTCATCAGGTTCCATAAGCCGCAGTCTCTGCGCAATCCGCTCCGGAGACCAGCGCCGATGAACAAGGTGATCGTGCACGACGCGATAGAGCGCGCTGCCCGTCGCGCCCTGTGCGTCTTCTTCATCCGCCAAGCCAGCGACAGGGCGCGCGCTCCCGGCCGCAACCGTTTCGATACCGCCCACCAGGATTCCCCCGCCCGTCAAAAGAGCGGAATCCTTGAATCACACGCAAATTCATCAGCGCAAGAGAAACCTGATGGGTGGTAAGCCGGGGCAGCGCCGCGGGGTTTACACCGGGTGCATAATTTGAAACCCTGATGAGACATCCGGTGCACCCGCGCAGCAGCCGCGGCCCCGCAAACCCACCCCCTTACCCAAAGCGAGGTTCCATGACCAAGGTCAAGGCGGGCGATACCGTCCGCATCCATTACACCGGCGCGTTGAACGACGGATCGGTCTTCGACAGTTCCGACGGGCGCGACCCCCTGGAATTCACCGTAGGCTCGGGCCAGATCATTCCCGGCCTCGACAAGGCCCTGCCCGGCATGGCGGTGGGCGAGGCCAAAACCGTCATCGTCCCCCCCGAAGAGGCCTATGGCCACGCCGACCCGAACGGGCGGCAGGCGGTGCCACGCGATCAGATCCCGTCGCACATCCCGCTTGATATCGGCACCCGGCTGGAACTGTCGCAACCCGACGGCAGGCAGATACAGGTGGTTGTCGCCGATGTCACCGAAGAGCAGGTCGTGCTTGATGCCAATCACCCGCTGGCGGGCGAGGCGCTGACCTTCACCGTGGAAATGCTGGAAATCGTCTGAACAGCTTGGCAGAAGGCCCTGATCATGCTTCCCTGACATCCAGCCATGAAAGGGACGTATCACAGTGTCAAACCCGGCCTTCCAAGACCTGCTCACACGCCTGCGCGACCTTGAGGAAGAGATCGAGGAGGCAGTCGATCAGCGACGCGCCAAGTTTCGCTACCACATCGACCACAAGCGCGTGGTGTTCGAGGCAGAGATGCGCAAACGCCACCGCGCGGCGCGCATCCGGCTGGGCGCGTTCCTGCGGCGCACCCGGCCCCTTGTGGTCCTGACCGCGCCGGTGATCTATTCCCTGATCATCCCTTTCGTACTGATCGATCTGTTTGTGACCGTCTATCAGGCGGTCTGTTTTCCCGTGTACGGCATCGCCAAGGTGCGGCGCCGCGACTATGTCGTCATCGATCGCCACGCGCTTGGCTATCTCAACAGCTTGCAGAAACTGAACTGCGTCTATTGCGGGTATGGCAACGGCGTCATCGCCTATGTCCGCGAGGTGGCGGGGCGCACCGAACGGTACTGGTGCCCGATCAAACACGCATTCCGGGTGCGGGGCACCCATGACCATTACCCGGAATTCTTCGATTTTGGCGATGCCGACGCCTTCCGCACCCGGCTTGACGCGATGCGCGAAAAACTGCGCGAAGCACCGCCGCCACTGCGTTCACCAACCCCACCCGGTCGGCAACGCCCCTGACCGGGGCCGCCGCGCGCACCAAGACCGGGCGTTGTTCATGGCAGCGACGTCGGCCCTGCCCTACAGGTTTTCCACCTGCGGCATGCCCAGAACGTGGTATCCACCATCGACGTGGATGATCTCGCCGCTGGTGTGGCGCCCATAATCCGACGCCAGATACACCGCCGTGCCGCCGACGGAGTCGAGCGAGGCATTGGCGCGCAGCGGCGCGTTCATCTCGGCGTTCTTGAAGGTCTTGCGGGCGCCCGAAATCGCGGCCCCCGCCAGCGTCTTCATCGGGCCCGGCGAAATCGCGTTGACCCGTATCCCCTCGGGGCCCAGATCGTTGGCGAGATAGCGCACCGCCGATTCCAGCGCCGCCTTGGCCACCCCCATCACATTATAGAACGGCGTCACCCGGTTCGATCCCTGATAGGTCAGCGTGATCAGTGATCCGCCGTCGGGCATCAACCTGGCTGCGCGCCCCGCCACATCGATGAACGAATAGCACGAAATCGACAATGAATTGCGGAAGTTTTCGCGACTGGTGTTGATGAATCGCCCGGCCAGTTCGTTCTTGTCGGAATAGGCGATAGCATGCACCAGAAAATCGATACTGCCCCAGCGGTCTTTCAACTGCGCAAAGGCCGCATCCAGCGAGGCATCGTTCATCACATCCACTTCGACCAGAAAATCCGATCCGATGGTCGCCGCCAGCGGCATCACCCGCTTGCCGAACGCCTCGCCCTGATAGGAAAACGCAAGCTCGGCCCCCTCCGCGTGCAGGGCCCGGGCAATGCCCCAGGCGATGGAATGATCGTTCGCAACGCCCATGACAAGCCCGCGCTTGCCCTTCATCAGGTCGGCCATTATCCGCTTACCCCGCTCACCCGTTATACTTGCTTATGACCAGGGTGGCGTTGGTGCCCCCAAAGCCGAAACTGTTGCTCAGCACGCTGTCCAACTCGATCCCCTCGCGCAAACCGGTCACGATTTCTTCCGGTTTCAGTTCAGGGTCCAATTCGGTGACATTGGCCGAAGCGGCAATGAACCCGCCCTGCAACATCAGCGTGGAATAGATCGCCTCATGCACCCCCGTCGCGCCCAGGCTGTGGCCGGTCAGCGATTTGGTGGAGGATATCGGCGGCGTGTTCCCCTCACCAAACACCCGGCGCACCGCCTTCACCTCGGTCACATCGCCCGCGGGGGTCGATGTGCCGTGTGCGTTGATGTAATCAACCCGCCGCCCCTCGGGCAGGGTGGCGATCGCCAGCCTCATCGACCGCTCGCCGCCCTCTCCCGACGGGGCAACCATGTCATAGCCATCCGAGGTGGCGCCATACCCCGTCACCTCGCCGTAAATCTTCGCGCCGCGCGCCAGCGCGTGGCTTAGCTCTTCCAGCACGACAACGCCGCCGCCGCCCGCAATCACGAACCCGTCGCGCGTGGCGTCGAAGGGACGCGAGGCGGTCTGGGGCGTGTCGTTATACTTGCTCGACATGGCGCCCATGGCGTCAAACAGGCACGACAACGTCCAGTCCACCTCTTCGCCGCCGCCGGCGAATACGATATCCTGCTTGCCCATCTGAATCTGCTCAACCCCGTTGCCGATGCAATGGGCCGATGTGGAACAGGCCGATGTGATGGAATAGTTCACGCCCTTGATCTTGAACGGCGTCGCCAGACAGGCCGAATTGGTCGATGACATGCAGCGCGTCACCATGAACGGCCCCATCTTTTTCGGCGCGCCCTTTTCCACGACAATCTTGTGCGCCTGGAACAGATGCGAGGTGGACGGCCCGCCCGATCCCATGATCAGCCCGGTGCGCGGGTTCGACACATCGCTTTCCTCCAGCCCGGCATCGGCGATTGCCTGTTCCATGGACAGAAAGTTATAGGCCGCGCCCGGTCCCATGAACCGCAGGTTCCGCTTGTCAATATGGTCTTCCAGCACGATCTGCGGCATGCCGTGCACCTGGCTGCGAAACCCGTGTTCGGCATAGTCCGGCGCGAACGAGATCCCCGACCGCCCGGCGCGCAGGCTTGCCTCTACCTCGGCGCAATTATTTCCGATGGGCGAGATGATCCCCAGCCCGGTGATGACGACACGACGCATGCTGCCTCCTTTGGCCAGCCCCCGAACCTGCAAGAAGGTATCCGGGTGCCCGGCCTCAATCCGTGAACAAACCGACCTTCATGTCGGTCGCAGTGTAAATTTCCTTGCCATCGGCAAGCATCCGCCCCTGTGCCACCCCAAGTTTCAGCTTGCGGTCGATCACGCGGGTCAAATCCACATGATAGGTAATCAGCTTCGTCGCCGGTGTCACCATGTCACTGAACTTAACCTCGCCAACACCCAGCGCCCGGCCGCGCCCCGGCATGCCGCGCCAGCCCAGGTTGAACCCGGTCAACTGCCACAGCGCATCCAGCCCCAGACAGCCCGGCATGACCGGATCGCCGGGAAAATGGCAGGCAAAAAACCACAGGTCGGGATTGATGTCATATTCGGCCACCACATGCCCCTTGCCATACGCCCCGCGGTCGGCGGAAATATCGGTCACCCGGTCAACCATCAGCATCGGCGGCTCTGGCAATTGCGCATTGCCGGGCCCGAACAATTCGCCGCGCGCGCAGCGCAGCAGCTCATCCTTGCCGAATGTGGTCGGATACTCCGCCATATGGTCGCGCTCCCTCTTCTCGCCCTGCGGCACCCTCTATCACCCGGCTGTGAGGGCTGGCAAGACTTCGGCGATCGGCTGATGGCAAGGCGCGACGCCATGACCCACGGCAAGGTTTCCATTGAAACCCCGCCCCCGCGCGCATATTCATATGCCATGGAACAGGATTTTTCCCCCATGACCGAAGCCGCCGTCGCGCGTGGCACACGCTGGCTGTCGCGCGTGGGCCTGCGGCCGACGCGCCAGCGCCTTGCCCTTGCCGCGCTTCTGGTCGGCGATGGCCGCAACCGCCACGTCACTGCCGAGGGGCTTTACGGCGCCACCATGGGCAGCGGCGACCGCGTTTCCCTGGCCACCGTCTATAACACGCTGCGCGCCTTTTGCGACGCCGGGCTGATGCAAGAGGTCACGGTGGATGGCAGCCGGTCCTATTTCGACACGCGCATGGATGATCACCCGCATTTCTTCTGGGAAGATACCGCCGAACTGACCGACGCGCCCAAGGACCAGTTGCGCATCAGCCACCTGCCAGACACCCCCGAAGGCACCGAAATCGCCCGCGTCGATGTGGTGATCCGCCTCGCCGCAAGGCGTAATATCCGCCTGCGCCGCAAGGCCTGATCACACGTTCAGGGTGACGCCCAGATGCCGGGCCACCGTAAAGATGTCCTTGTCGCCACGCCCGCACATGTTCATCACCAGCAAATGATCCGCAGGCAGCCCCGGCGCGATCTTCATCACATGCGCCAGCGCGTGTGATGGCTCCAGCGCCGGGATGATCCCCTCCAGCGCGCAGCTCAACTGGAACGCCTCCAGCGCCTCTGCATCGGTGATCGCCACATACTGCGCGCGTCCGATATCATGCAGCCAGGCATGTTCCGGCCCGATACCAGGGTAATCAAGCCCCGCCGAAATGCTGTACCCTTCCAGGATCTGCCCGTCACCATCCTGCAACAGATAGGTGCGGTTGCCGTGCAACACTCCGGGCCGCCCGCCGGTCAGGGATGCGCAATGTTCCATGCGCGCGTCAACCCCCTTGCCGCCCGCCTCGACCCCGATGATGTTGACGCTCGGGTCATCCAGAAACGGGTAAAACAGCCCCATCGCGTTCGATCCGCCACCGATCGCGGCAATCAGCGTATCGGGCAGCCGCCCCTCGGCGGCCTGCATCTGCTCGCGGGTTTCCTTGCCGATGATCGACTGGAAATCGCGCACCATCGCCGGATAGGGATGCGGCCCCGCCACCGTGCCGATGCAATAGAACGTGTCGCGCACATTGGTCACCCAGTCGCGCAGCGCATCGTTCATCGCATCCTTCAGCGTGCCGCGCCCCGATGTCACCGGCACCACCTCGGCCCCCAGCAGCTTCATCCGGAACACGTTGGGCGATTGGCGTTCCACATCATGCGCGCCCATGTAAACCACGCATTTCAACCCGAACTTGGCGCAAACCGTCGCCGTCGCCACCCCGTGCTGGCCCGCGCCGGTTTCGGCGATGATCCGGGTCTTGCCCATGCGCCGCGCCAGAATGATCTGGCCCAGCACATTGTTGATCTTGTGCGCGCCGGTGTGGTTCAACTCGTCGCGCTTGAGGTATATCTTCGCGCCGCCCAGATGCTGCGTCAGCCGCTCGGCATGATAAAGCGGCGACGGGCGGCCCACATAATGGGTCCACAGGTCGTTCATCTCGGCCCAGAATACATCATCGGTCTTGGCGCGCTCATACTCTGCTTCCAGTTCCAGGATCAGCGGCATCAGCGTTTCCGACACGAACCGCCCGCCGAAATCGCCAAACCGGCCGTTTTCATCCGGGCCGGTCATGAATGAGTTGATCAGATCCTCGGCCATCGCCACTCCTTTGCCCTTGTCGGGCGCTTCGCCTGCCTCATCCTCTCGACCAAAATACTCCCGCCGGAGGCATCCTCACCCGCCGCCCCGCACCGCCCGCGCGAAATCGGCGATCAATCCCACATCCTTCACCCCCGGCGCCTCCTCAACGCCGGAAGAAACATCCACCTGCCGCGCCCCGGTCAAACGGATCGCCTCGGCCACGTTGCCCGCCGTCAACCCGCCCGCCAGCATCCAGGGCACGGGCCAGCGCCGCCCGGCGATCAGCCGCCAGTCAAACGCGATCCCGTTGCCCCCCGGCAAGGCCGCGCCCTTTGGCGGGCGCGCATCGACAAGGATCTGGTCGGCAACCCGCCCATAGGCATCCAGCGCCGCCAGATCACCCGTTTCGGCAACCCCCACCGCCTTCATGACCGGCAAGCCATACCGCGCGCGCACCTCGGCCACGCGCGCGACGCTCTCATGCCCGTGCAACTGCCACATGTCCAGCGGCACCCGGTCGGCGATCTCATCAAGCGCCGCATCCCCGGCATCGACCACCAGCGCCACCCGCGCCACCCCCGGCGGCACCAAAAGCGCCAGATCGCGCGCCAGCGCCACATCCACATGACGCGGCGAGGGCGCGAAAAACACAAAGCCCAGATACCGGGCCCCCGCCGCAACCGCGGCCGCCACATCCGCCGCCCGCGTCAGGCCGCAAATCTTGATCCGGACATCATCCATACGCGGGTTCTACGACGCCTTGCGCGCATCCTCAAGCAGCGCCAGCACATCGTCCTTTTGCTCTGGCTTGCGCAACCGGCCCATCTCGCGTTCCAGCCGGGCCACATCGCGGGCCTTGCGCGATGCCTCCGACCGATAGCGATGTTCCCGCAGCCATTCCCAGACAAAGCCGATCACCAGCCCCGCCGCGATACCGCCAAAGATCACCACGAAAACCGGCACCGTCACCTCGGCCTGTATCCCCGACAGCCGCGCCAGATCGCCCGGCAGCAGCGACAGCGTCACCGCCCCCCGATTGGCCAGCGCCACCACCAGCAACCCAAGCCCCAGGAACAGCATAAAACCGTAACGGATATATCGCATCATCCTGCCCCGCCTGACATCACTTGCCGTTCAGCCGGTCACGCAAAAGCTTGCCGGTCTTGAAAAACGGCACCGATTTCTGATCGACATCCACCGATTCCCCGGTTCGCGGGTTGCGCCCGACGCGCGCGTCGCGCCGTTTGACCGAAAACGCCCCGAAACCGCGCAGTTCAACCCGGTCGCCGCGCGCCATGGCCTTGATGATTTCCTCAAAGATCGTGTTCACGATCCGCTCCACATCGCGTTGGTACAGATGCGGGTTTTCTTCGGCAATCTTCTGAATCAATTCTGATCTGATCATCGCACAAATCCCCCAAGGCCGGTTTTGATGCCCCACCACGCCGTGCCAGACTATAGAAACTTTGCGCCCCGACACAAACAGAAACCCTTGGCATGGCGCGAAATTCTGCCGTCACAATGGCCTGATTCCGCATCTGCGGCGCGCGGTTGCCCGACGACGCGGCAAAACCCGGATGACGACACCGCCCGCCCCGATGATTCGTCCCACCCCGCGCGCCATCCGACCCGCCATCCATCCAGGCGCCAAAAACCAAACGGCCCCGGTCACCCGAGGCCGTTCAATGTCTTGCCCAGACGCCCGTGGGCGCCGATGATCCGCCTAGCGGTCGCCCTTCAGCGCCGCACCCAGGATATCGCCCAGCGAAGCGCCCGAATCGGACGACCCGTACTGTTCGACCGCCTCTTTCTCTTCGGCGATTTCGCGGGCCTTGATCGACAGGCCCAGACGGCGGGTCTTGGCGTCCACGTTGGTCACGCGGGCGTCAACCTTGTCGCCCACCTGGAACCGCTCGGGGCGCTGTTCGGCACGATCGCGCGACAGGTCCGACCGGCGGATGAACGCTTTCATGCCGTTGTATTCAACCTCGATCCCGCCATCCTCGATCGCCGTCACATTGACGGTGATGATAGAGCCGCGCTTGACCCCGTCGATCGCGTCCGAGAACGTGTCTTCGCCCAGGCCCTTGACCGACAGAGAGATGCGCTCTTTTTCCACATCCACATCGGTGACCACGGCCTGAACCACATCGCCCTTGCGATAGTTCTGGATCGCATCTTCACCGCGCTGATCCCAGCTCAGATCCGACAGGTGCACCATGCCGTCGATGTCGTTGTCCAACCCGATGAACAGACCGAACTCGGTGATGTTCTTCACCTCGCCTTCGATCTGCGTGCCAACAGGATGGGTTTCCACGAACACTTCCCACGGGTTGCGCTGCGTCTGTTTCAGGCCCAGGCTGACGCGGCGCTTGGCGCCGTCGATCTCCAGCACCATCACGTCAACCTCTTGCGAGGTGGACACGATCTTGCCCGGATGCACGTTCTTCTTGGTCCATGACATTTCCGAAACATGCACCAGCCCCTCGACGCCCGGTTCCAGTTCCACGAATGCGCCGTAATCGGTGATGTTGGTCACGCGGCCCTTGTGGACCGACCCGATCGGGAAGCTGGTTTCAACCGAATCCCATGGATCGGCCTGCAACTGCTTCATGCCCAGGCTGATGCGGTGGGTTTCCTTGTTGATCTTGATGACCTGCACCTTGACCGTCTCGCCGATCGACAGGATTTCCGACGGATGGTTGACGCGGCGCCAGGCCATGTCGGTGACATGCAACAGGCCGTCAACGCCGCCCAGATCGACGAAGGCACCATATTCGGTGATGTTCTTGACCACCCCGTCCACGACCTGACCCTCGGCAAGCTGCGCGATGACCTCGGCGCGCTGTTCGGCGCGGGACTCTTCCAGAATGGCGCGACGCGACACGACGATGTTGCCACGGCGACGATCCATTTTCAGAATCTGGAACGGCTGTTTCAGCCCCATCAGCGGGCCGGCATCGCGCACCGGGCGCACATCGACCTGGCTGCCGGGCAGGAACGCCACGGCCCCGCCAAGATCGACGGTAAACCCGCCCTTCACGCGGCCAAAGATCGCGCCATCCACGCGTTCTTCCTTTTCATAGGCTTTTTCCAGCCGGTCCCAGGCCTCTTCGCGGCGGGCTTTCTCACGGCTGATCGATGCCTCCCCGCGCGAGTTCTCGACACGGTCAAGAAATACCTCGACCTCATCGCCCACCGCAATCTCGGGGGCCTCGCCTGGGTTTGCGAATTCCTTCAGATCAACGCGGCCTTCCATCTTGTAGCCGACATCGATGATGGCCTGTCCCGCCTCGATGGCGATGACGCGGCCCTTGACGACAGAACCCTCGTCGGGGGTGTCGATTTCCAGGCTCTCTTTGAGCAGGGCCTCGAATTCTTCCATGGTTGGTTTAGCGCACATACGGTTCGTGTTCCTTTTCATACATTTTTTCGGGCCAAGCGGTTGGGTCCGCCGGTCTGTCAGTTTCGGCCTTTCGGGCACCTGCCCGGAAACGCAAAAGGGCCGAGGATTACTCCCGACCCTGCCTGATTTCCGTTTCTATGGCTCAAGATGCCTTGTTGACTGGCGCGTCTATAAACCCATCCGCAGCCACAGGCAAGGGCGATGGCGCGCCCCCGACGGGCAGGACATCACTCGCAGACACGGCTGCGCGTCTGGTAATCCGGCGATGCGTAAGGATCATAACGCAATTCAGGGCGTCGCGGCCCCAGATCGCGCACCGCCTCGCGCTCCGGACCGGTTGCGCGCTCCCGCAGGCGCCCGATCGGGTCGGCAAGATAATCCAGGTCGCTAAAATAATCGTCGCGGTCGGGCGTCCAAAGCTGACGCTGACAGATCGACAGGTCGTCAACCGCTACCACCTTCTCATCCGGGCCGACAAGACCCCGCAGATCGATGATATGACCCGACTTGCGCGCCAGGCCGATCACCTTGAAGGTCAGCGGTTCGGGCAGGTCGTAAAACCCCGTCTCATCCCCCGGCCCGAAAAGCCGCTCCGCGCCCTGCCAGCCCAACCCATAGGCAAAGCGCACATGATAGGTGCCCGGCGGCACAAGAACCCGAAAGAAATCGCCGCCTTTGATATAGGCTGCCAGCGCCGCGCTGCCGGTTTCGGCATCGGCAAGCACCATGTAGTAATCGCGCCCCGGCCGGGTCTTGACCAAAAGCGGAAACACGGCGGGCAATCCGGTGCGGTTCCACATCAACCCCGCGGCCTGTTCGCGCGCAGTATCCCGCAAGCCATCGGCCTCGGCCGCACCGACCGGGCCTGCAGCAAGCACAGCCATCAGCGCGACACGCCACAAGATCCCGTAGGGCGCGCATTCATTGCGCGCCCTGATTTGCATACCAACAATCATTCCCGAACCACCTGAACCTCTTCACCACCCTTATATGGGGGCATCAGCGCATGGTTTCCATCCGCATCGCTTCCGGTGTGAAGGTGCGCAACGAATGCGCGCCCTACGGTCCCTACGGTCGGCCCTTTTACAGCCGGTCCTTGCCATGCAGCCGCGCCCCGACCCGCGCCACCGCCTGCGCCACCGCATCCTCGATCCCCAGGGCAGAGGTGTCCAGCACCACCGCATCCGCCGCGGCACGCAACGGGGCAAGGTCGCGCGCCGCGTCGCGCGCGTCCCGGGCGCGCAGGTCGGCCAGGACGGTTTGCTCGTCTCCGCCCAGTTCCAGCCAGCGGCGATGGGCGCGCACCGCATCGGTTGCGGTGACGAACAGTTTGACCTCGGCCTCGGGGCAGATCACCGTGCCGATATCGCGCCCGTCCAGCACCGCGCCGCCGCGTCGCCGGGCAAAGGCGCGCTGAAATTCCAGCAGGGCCGCGCGCACC
This sequence comes from Paracoccaceae bacterium, assembly GCA_014359745.1. GTDB lineage: Bacteria > Pseudomonadota > Alphaproteobacteria > Rhodobacterales > Rhodobacteraceae > JACIYW01. The sequence continues at coordinate 42,080 of JACIYW010000003.1, forward strand.
TCGGGAAGGGCCGCCACGCGGCTGGCGGCCTGTCCGGCCTCGGTGCTGCGCAGATCGGCGCGCGCCAGATCAGCCGGGCCAAGGCCCCTGGCGGCCTGGACCGGTTCCATCCCCTCGGCCACCTTGGCGCCCACCGCCCGATACAAAAGCCCGGTGTCGAGATGGGCAAACCCGAAATGCGCGGCAATCGCCCGCCCGATCGTGCCCTTGCCCGCCGCCGCCGGCCCGTCGATGGCCACGGTGAACGGCCCGTGCTGCCCCCCCTCGGTCATGTCAGCCCCCGACATCCGCGCCCAGCCCCCGCATCAGCGCCTCGAATGCCGGAAACGACGTGGCGATCGGGCTGCCATCGTCCACCGATACCGGCGCGCGGCTGGCCAGCCCCAGGCACAGGAACGCCATGGCGACACGGTGATCCAGATGGCTTTCGCAGGTTGCCCCGCCCGGCACATTGCCCGCGCCCATGCCGTGCACGGTGAACGTATCCTCGGTTTCCTCCACCCGCACGCCGCAGGCCTCCAGCCCGCGGGCCATGGCGTCGATGCGGTCGCTTTCCTTGACGCGCAGCTCTTTCACGCCGCGCATCACCGTCACCCCTTCGGCATTGGCGGCCAGCACCGACAGCACCGGATATTCATCGATCATGCTTGCCGCGCGTTCGGGCGGCACCTCTACCCCCTTCAGCGCGCCGTAGCGCACGCGCAGATCGGCCACCGGCTCTCCGCCTTCTTCGCGGGGGTTCTCGAAGGCGATGTCGGCGCCCATCTCGACCAGGGTCGTGTAAAACCCGTTGCGTGTCGGGTTCTGGCTGACGCCGGGCACGGTGATTTCCGATCCCTCGGCCAGCAACGCCGCGGCCACCGGGAACGCCGCCGAACTTGGATCGCGCGGCACCGCCACCGCCTGCGGCCGCAATTCGGGGCGGCCGACAAGCGTGATCACCCGCCCCTTATCCGTCACCTCGGTGGTGATGCGGGCGCCAAAGCCCGCCAGCATCCGCTCGGTATGGTCGCGGGTCGCCTCGCGCTCTATCACCACGGTCTCGCCGGGCGCGTTCAACCCGGCCAGCAACACCGCCGATTTCACCTGCGCCGAGGGCACCGGCACGCTGTAGCGCACCGGCACCGGGTCTGCCGCGCCGACCAGAACCATCGGCAGCCGTCCGCCCGCCCGTCCATAAGCCCGTGCGCCGAACAGCGCCAGCGGATCGGTGATCCGCGCCATCGGGCGCTTCACCAGACTGGCATCGCCGGTAAAGCAGACCGTGATCGGCGACGTGGCCATCGCCCCCATGATCAGCCGCACCCCGGTGCCCGAATTGCCGCAATCGATCACCCGCTCGGGTTCCGCAAATCCGCCAACGCCAACGCCGTGCACCCGCCATGCCCCCGGCCCGTCCTGCGTCACTTCGGCGCCAAAGCCTTGCATGGCGGCGGCGGTATCCAGCACATCCTGCCCTTCCAGCAAGCCCGATATGCGCGTCTCGCCCACCGAAAGCGCCCCAAGGATCAGCGCGCGATGGCTGATCGACTTGTCGCCCGGCACCTGGGCCACGCCACGCAGCGCGCCACCGCGCCGCGCGGTCATCGGGATTGGTGTTGCATGGCCTGACATCTGCTGTTCCCTGGTTGTCTGGTCGCAGGCTTAGCCAGAACCCGCGCCCCGGTCCAGCCTCAATCCCCGGCACCTGCACAGCGCCACCGCCTTGCCTTTCCGTGCGAAACCGGCACAGCTATACTCCGGCCCCCATACCCCGGCCCCGCTTGAACCCGCAGGTACACCCGATGCCCAGCCCCGATTTCGCCACCCCAGGTTCCGCCGCCCCCGATCCTGCCGCAATTGCCCGCGATCTGTGGTGGGCCGGGGTCCGCGCCGTGGATGGCCACGCCAGCGTCACCCGCGCGCTCAACGACCACGCCATCCCCCGCCCCGACCGCATCCTTGCGGTCGGCAAGGCGGCGGTGCCGATGTGCCGCGCGGCGGTGGATCGCTTCGGCCATGACATTCCCGCCCTGGCCATAACCAAGACCGGCCACGCCGCCCCGGACGGAACCGACCCGTTCGAGGTGATCGAGGCCGCGCATCCGGTTCCCGACGCCAGCAGCCTGCACGCCGGGGCGCGCCTTCTGGCCGCCGTAGAGGCGATGGGGCCGCGGGACCACCTGCTGTTGCTCGTGTCCGGCGGGGCGTCATCGCTGGCCGAGGTGCCGGTGGCGGGGGTAAGCCTTGGCGATATCGGCGCGCTCAACCGCGAGATCCTGGCGGCGGGCCTGAACATCGCCGAGATGAACGCCCGGCGGCGCCGCGTCTCGCGGATCAAGGGCGGGGGGTTGCTGGCGGCGTTTGGCGGGGCATCGGTCACGGTGCTGGCGATTTCGGATGTGGCGGGCGATGCGCTGGGCACGATCGGATCGGGGATCGGGGCGGCCCCGGCCACGCATGGTTTTGCGTTCACCGCGCATATCGTCGCCTCGAACGCCATTGCCCGGCAGGCGGCGGCATCGGCCGCGGCGGCGCGCGGGCTGGCGGTGCTGACCAATGCCGAAACCCTTTACCACGACGTGGGCGTTGATGCCGCGACCGTGGGCCGGGTGCTGCGGGCCACCCCCCCCGGCGTGCATATCTGGGGCGGAGAGCCGACGGTGATCCTGCCCCCCGATCCCGGCACCGGCGGGCGCAATCAGGCGCTGGCGCTTGAAATCGCGCGTGAAATCCGGGGGTGCGACCGCATCGCCGTTCTCGTCGCGGGCACGGATGGCAGCGACGGGCCGACGACTGCGGCGGGCGGGCTGGTGGATGGGGGCACCTGGCAGGACGCGGGCGCGGGCGCGCTCTGCCGTGCCGACAGCGGCAGCTTCTTGCGCGCGCGCGGCGCCTTGTTCACAACCGGGCCAACCGGCACCAATGTCATGGATCTGATCATCGCGGTCAGCGCCTGAACACGGTCGCGCCCGGCATGCGGTGGCCAAACCGTTCCTGGCCCCGCGCGTTTTGACAGACAGGTGGTAATGTCATAACTTCTCCATATTATGACGTGATCCTGCGCCGAACCTTCATCGGCACCCAGCCGAATTTGAAAAGAGTGTTGCACCATGCCCCTGACCGCCCCCGAACAACTGCTTCTGGAACTGATCAACCGCGCCCGCCTTGACCCGTTGAGCGAAGCCGCGCGCTTTGGCATCGACCTGAACAAGGATGTGGCCCCGGACAAAACGATATCAAGCACCCCCAAACAGGCCCTTGCCCCGAATGAGGTGATCGCCGCCGCGGCCGAAACGCATTCCCTTTGGGTTCTTGAAAACGACCTTTTCCAGCACCCCGGCGAAGGCGGCAACGACGCCGAAGCCCGGATGAAAACGGCGGGCTATGTGTTTTCCGGCACCTGGGCCTGGGGCGAAAACCTGGCTCTGGTCGAAGGCGGCGGGCAGATCGACCTCGGCGCCGCGATCGTGATCCATTACGACGGGCTTTTCAAAAGCGCCGGACACCGCGAAAACACCCTGGGTGATGCCTTTCGCGAAATCGGCATTGCCCAGGTGGCGGGCGATTTCAAGGATACCGATCCATCCGTGGCCAACGCCTCGATGCTGACCGAAAATTTCGCCTTGTCGGGCACTCAGCGGTTTCTGACCGGTGTGGTCTATGACGACACCGACAGCGACGATTTCTATTCGATCGGCGAAGGGCGCGGCGGCGTCACCTTCACCCTTGGCGCCGAGACGGCCACATCCGCCGAAACCGGCGGTTATGTGCTGGGCACCGCGGCCACCGGCCCGATCAAGATCGCCATAGATACCGGCACGGCCGAGGGGGTCGTGGAAACCGCGCTCGGCGCGGGCAATGTCAAGATCGACGTGGTCAACGGGGCAGAGCTGCTGACCTCGGGGTCGATGACGCTGGTGCGGGGGTTCACCGAGGCGCGATTGCTGGGGGTGGCTGACCTGGAACTGACCGGCAGCGACGAAGGCGACACCCTGACCGGGAACACCGGCCAGAATGTCCTGCGCGGCAATACCGGCAATGACACCCTGCGCGGCGGTGACGGGGCCGATACCCTGAACGGCGGCGATGGCGATGACAGCATCCTTGGCGGCGATACCGGCGCCGACCTGCGCGATACGATCTTTGCCGGGGCGGGCAATGATTTCGCCGATGGCGGTTACGGCAACGATGACATCAACGGCATGGGCGGCGATGACACGCTCGTGGGCGGCTTTGGCGCGGATACCGTGGCGGGCGGCGATGGCGATGACGTGATCACCGGCAGCGCCTTTTCCGATCTGATCTTCGGCAATGCCGGGGCGGATTTCGTCAACGGCGGCTTCGGCCATGACCGGGTGAACGGCGGCGCCGGGGGTGACAAGTTCTTCCACCTTGGGATTTTCGACCACGGCAGCGACTGGATCCAGGACTTCAGCCGTGCCGAGGGCGATGTGCTGCTGTTCGGAAATGGAAATGCCACGGCCGACCAGTTCCAGGTCAATTTCGCCAACACCGAAGGGGCCGGAAACGCGGATGTGGCCGAGGCTTTCGTGATCTACAAACCCACAGGGCAGATCATCTGGGCACTGATCGATGGCGGCGCGCAAACCTCGATCAACCTGCAATTCTCGGGATCAGGCGACACCTTCGATCTGCTGGGCTGAAACGGTGCGCCGGGCAGGAAAGGATTTCGCGCGGGGCGAAAGCGCCGATTGTGCGAATGGTTTCCTTGACTGTCGCGGACGCAGCTAGTTTACGTTTCCGAAATGCTCTCTTCCGGATACCAACATCTCACTCACGATCGTTTTAACGATTTGGTCAGGGGAGTTTCGAAATGGGTTTTTCTTCTGTCACCGCCGACAATCTTGGTGCGGAGCAGCTTTTGCTGTCGATGACGAGCACGCTCGCAATCGACAGCGTTACCATCACCGGCACCCCGCAGCAGGGCACCGCGCTGACCGCCATTGCCAGTTTCGTTGATCCTGACGGGCAAAGCGGCGTGCCGACCTTCCAGTGGCTGGCCGACGGGGCCGCGATCACCGGCGCGACCAGCGCCAGCTTCACACCCGGCCAGGCGCAGGTGGGCACAGCTATCACCGTGCGGATGTCGTTCACCGATGATCTCGGCACCCTCGAAAACCTCACCTCGGCCCCGACCGCGCCGGTTGCAAACATGTCCTTCGGCCCGCAGGGGGGTGCCGACCTGACCGGCGCCACGGTGCAGGGCGGCACCCTGAACGTTGACACCTCGGGCCTGTCCGACCCCGACGGTTTGGGGCCATTGTCATTCACCTGGTCCCGGCTGGGGTCGGATGGCAGTGTCAACAGCATGGTTCAGGGGGCGACCGGTGCCAGCCTGACCCTGACCCAGGCCGAAGTGGGCTTTTTCATGCAGGTAACCGTCAGCTATGTCGATGGCGACGGGGTTACGGAAAGTTCCGTCACCGCGCCCTCGGCCATCATCGCCAATGTCAACGATCCAGCCACCGGGTCGGTCACGATCAGCGGCACGGCGGCGCTGGGCCAGATGCTGACGGCAAGCGCGGTTTTCGACGATCCCGACGGGTTCACCTCGGGCGCAGTGCCCGCCTTCCAGTGGTTTGCCGACGAGGCCGCGATCACCGGCGCGACCGGCACCAGCTTTACGCCCGGCCAGGCGCAGGTGGGCGCCGCTATCAGCGTGCGAATGTCGTTCACCGACGATTTCGGTACCGTCGAAAGCCTGACCAGCGCACCGACGACAGCCGTAACCTCGGACGGTCTGGTGCTTGTCGGAACGACCGGCGCGGATACGTTGACCGGGGGCGCGGGTTATGACGACCTGACCGGACTGAACGGCGATGACGTTCTGCGCGGCAATACCGGCAATGACACCCTGCTGGGCGGTGACGGGGCCGATACGCTGAACGGCGGCGATGGCGATGACAGCATCCTTGGCGGCGAAACCGGGGGCGATCAGCGCGACCTGATCTTTGGGGGCGACGGCGACGATTTCATCGATGGCGGCTTCGGCAATGACGAGATCAACGGCATGGGCGGCAATGACACTCTCTTGGGCGGCTTTGGCGCGGATACCGTTGTCGGCGGCGATGGCGATGACGTGATCACCGGCAGCGCCTTTTCCGATCTGATCTTCGGCAATACGGGGGCGGATTTCGTCAACGGCGGCTTCGGCCATGACCGGGTAAACGGCGGTGCGGGGGGCGACAAGTTCTTCCACCTTGGCATCCTTGACCACGGCAGCGACTGGATTCAGGATTTCAGCCATACTGAGGGCGATGTGCTGCTGTTCGGACAGGCCGGGGCCAGCGCCGACGACTTCCAGATCAATTTCGCCAACACCCCGAACGCCGGAAACGCTGATGTGGCCGAGGCTTTCGTGATCTACAAGCCCACCGAACAGATCATCTGGGCACTGGTCGATGGCGGCGCGCAAACCTCGGTCAACCTGCAAATCTCGGGGTCAGGCGATACCTTCGATCTGCTGGCCTGAAACGGCACGCCGGGCAGGAAAGTTCGGAAAAATCGGGGGGCGGGGGTGGATCGGCGCTTGACCACCAGAAGAAAACGCCCTATCCGCACCCTCTCATCAGGGAATCGCATTGACGGCTCTGCGGTCATGTGACCTTGCCCTTCGATGATAATCGGCCCCGGGGTGCAAACCCAGGGGCCAAAGTTGTGAAAAAAGGTTCCGGCACTACGGAACCGCAACCAAAAGGAAAACCGCGTGGCGCGTATTGCTGGCGTTAACATTCCGACGGGGAAACGTGTCCCCATCGCCCTGACCTATATCCACGGTATCGGCCCCGACACGGCGCGCAGGATTTGCGACGCCACGTCGGTTGATCAGTCCCGCCGTGTCAACGAACTTTCCGATGAAGAAGTGCTCGCGATCCGCGAATACATCGACGCCAATGTGAATGTCGAAGGCGATCTGCGCCGCGAAGTTCAGATGAATGTCAAGCGTCTGATGGATCTTGGCTGCTATCGCGGCCTGCGTCACCGTCGCAACCTGCCCGTGCGCGGTCAGCGGACCCACACCAACGCACGCACCCGCAAAGGCCCCGCAAAGGCCATTGCCGGCAAGAAGAAATAAGGGGGCAGACCGATGGCACGCGACAAGACGCGCATCAAGCGCAAGGAACGCAAGAACATCGCCGCCGGTGTGGCGCATGTGAATTCCAGCTTCAACAACACCAAGATCCTGATCTCCGATGTGCAGGGCAACGCGATTGCCTGGTCGTCCTCGGGCACCATGGGCTTCAAGGGCAGCCGGAAATCGACCCCCTACGCCGCCCAGATGGCCGCCGAGGATGTCGGCCGCAAGGCGCAGGAACATGGCGTGAAAACCCTGGAAGTGGAAGTGCAGGGCCCCGGTTCGGGCCGTGAAAGCGCGCTGCGCGCGCTGGCCGCCGCCGGTTTCAGCATCACCTCGATCCGT
>JACIYW010000030.1 GCA_014359745.1 Paracoccaceae bacterium
CGCGCGGGCCACGGGGCGCGAATTCATCCGCATCTCATTGGGCGGGGTGCGTGACGAATCCGAAATCAGGGGCCACCGCCGCACCTATATCGGTTCGATGCCGGGCAAGATCATTCAGGCGCTGAAAAAGGCCAAAACCACCAATCCGCTGATCTTGCTCGATGAGATCGACAAGATGGGTCAGGATTTTCGTGGCGATCCGGCGTCGGCCATGCTGGAAGTGCTTGATCCCGAACAAAACGCCACCTTCACCGACCACTATCTTGAGGTGGAATATGATCTGTCTGACGTGATGTTCATCACCACGGCGAACAGCTATAACATGCCTTCGCCGCTGTTGGATCGGATGGAGATCATTCCGCTTTCTGGCTATACCGAAGATGAAAAGCGCGAGATTGCCAAGCAACACCTGATCGCCAAGCAGATCAAGGGCCATGGGTTGCGCAAGGGCGAATTCAGCCTGTCGGACCCGGCGTTGATGGAAATCATCCGCACCTATACCCGCGAGGCCGGGGTGCGGAACCTTGAACGCGAGATTGCCAAACTTGCGCGCAAGGCCGTGACCGAGATCATCAAGAAAACCAGGACCAAGGTGGAAATCACCCCCGAAAACCTGGCCGATTACCTTGGCGTGGCGCGGTATCGCTATGGTCTGGCCGAAAAGGAAGATCAGGTGGGCGTGGTGACCGGGCTTGCCTATACCTCTGTCGGGGGGGAATTGTTGCAGATCGAGGCGCTGCGCCTGCCCGGCAAGGGTCGGATGAAAACCACCGGCAAACTGGGCGATGTGATGAAGGAATCGATCGACGCGGCGTCCAGCTATGTGCGGTCTATCGCGCCCGAAATCGGGGTGAAACCGCCGAAGTTCGAAGCGGTGGATATCCACGTCCACGTTCCCGAAGGCGCCACCCCCAAGGATGGGCCAAGTGCCGGCGTTGGCATGGTCACGTCGATCGTGTCGGTTCTGACCGGGATTCCGGTGCGCAAGGATATCGCCATGACCGGCGAGGTCACGCTGCGCGGCAATGTGCTGGGCATCGGCGGGCTGAAGGAAAAGCTGCTGGCCGCGCTGCGGGGCGGGATCAAGACGGTGCTGATCCCCGAAGACAACGCCAAGGATCTGCCCGAGATCCCCGACAACGTGAAGGCCGGGCTGACGATCATCCCGGTCAGCCATGTGCGCGAGGTTCTGGAACACGCGCTGGTGCGCAAACCCGAACCGATCCTGTGGGACGAGGCCGCGGAAGAAGCCGCGGCGATCGCCAGCAGGTCATCAGCGGCGGAAGGCAAGGCGCAAACCGCGCATTGAGCGTAAAAATGCGAAGAACTGACAACAGTTCTTCGCATTTAGTGGATTGTTTCCAAATCAGGCGTTAATCTGTGGCAATCGAAAGCAAAGGCATAACATCATGGTCACCACGAAATCACGCGCCGGAAAATCCAACGCCGGGCAGGCAAAATCCCGCGCCGTGCGGGCCAGGCTTGCCTCGCAACCCCGCCCCCCCGCCAAACCGGCAGCCATGGAACAGGGCGATGGCCCGGATATGGTGATCGCCGGGGTATCGACCAATCCGGACCCGGCAGAAGCCACGGCGCCGCTGCCCGACACCGCAGAGGAGGCGGCGCCGATTTTCAAGAAAAAACAACTGGTTGACCGCGTGCATGCCCTGTCGGGCGGCAAAAAACGCGAGGTCAAGGATATCGTCGAGGCCACATTGGCGGTCATCGGCGAGGCGCTGGCTTCTGGCGAATCGCTGGTTCTGCCGCCATTGGGAAAAATGACCGTGAACCGCCAGAAGGATCTGGCCTCTGGCGAGGTGATGATCGTCAAGATCCGCAGGCCGGGTTCGGGCAAGGCATCCGATACCGATGCCGATAAAGACCCCCTTGCGGACGATCAAGAGGACGGTTAAACCCCGCCCGACGGGTGATTAGCTCAGTGGTAGAGCGCTTCGTTCACATCGAAGATGTCAGGGGTTCAAATCCCTTATCACCCACCATTTTCCCATAAATTTACCGCCGTACCGCCGCCCGGATCAGGGCGGCGCACCTGGTGCCGCGCCCTTGACGCTGTTTTTCCCTCTGATAGCGTGATGTGGACCGCAACGGTCATTTCGCGTGGCGCCGCACCCTTGGGGTGTTTCGGCCCCGTTTCTCAAGGAGATGTGTCATGGCGCTCGACCGTGCAAAGGTTCCCAACGATCTTAATGCTTTCTGGATGCCGTTCACGGCGAACCGGCAGTTCAAGAAATCCCCGCGCATGTTGGTGTCGGCCGAGGGGATGCATTACACCACCTCTGACGGGCGTCAGGTGCTGGACGGGATCGCCGGGCTTTGGTGCTGCAATGCCGGACATAATCAACCGCGCATCGTGCAGGCGATCCGCGATCAGGCCGGGATACTGGATTACGCCCCGGCCTTTCAGATGGGCCACCCGTTGGCGTTCGAACTGGCGAACCGTCTGATCGATATCGCGCCCAAGGGGATGGAGCATGTGTTTTACACGAACTCCGGTTCGGAAAGCGTTGAAACAGCGTTGAAAATCGCCATCGCCTATCACCGCGCACGGGGCGAGGGCACGCGCACCCGCCTGATCGGGCGCGAACGCGGTTATCACGGGGTGAATTTCGGCGGGATATCGGTGGGCGGCATCGTCAACAACCGCAAGTTTTTCGGCAACATGCTCAACGGCGTCGATCACCTGCCGCATACCCATCTGCCGGGGCAGAACGATTTCACCAAGGGCCAACCCGAACATGGCGCGCATCTGGCCGACGAACTGGAACGGATCGTGGCGCTGCACGGGCCCGAAACCATCGCGGCCGTGATTGTCGAGCCGGTGGCAGGATCAACCGGCGTTCTGATCCCGCCCAGGGGCTATCTGGAAAAACTGCGTGAAATCACGACGAAACACGGCATTCTTCTGATCATGGATGAAGTGATCACCGGCTTTGGCCGCCTTGGCGCCAGCTTTGCCGCCGAAAAATTCAACGTGCAACCCGATCTGATCACCCTGGCCAAGGGGCTGACCAATGGCGTCATCCCGATGGGCGCGGTGCTGGCGACGGGCGCGGTGCACGAGGCATTCATGGAAGGCCCGGAACATGTGATCGAACTGTTCCACGGCTATACCTATTCGGGCAATCCCATTGCCTCGGCCGCGGCCATTGCCACGCTGGATACCTACCGCGAAGATGGCCTGTTCGAACGCGCCGCCGACATGGCCCCCTATTGGCAAGAGGCGGTGCATTCGCTGCGCGACTGCCGCCATGTGATCGACATCCGCAACATGGGCCTGATCGCCGGGATCGAACTGGAACCGATCGCCGGGGAACCGACCAAACGCGCGTTTTCGGCATTTCTCAAGGCCTATGAAAAGGGCATCATGATCCGCACCACCGGCGATATCATCGCGATGTCACCCCCGCTGATCATCGAGAAAACCCATGTGGATCAGTTGATCACCACCCTGCGCGAGGTGTTGACCGATCTGGACTGATCGCGGCTTTGGCCCGTTCACGAACCGGTACATGGCCCGGCGTTGCGGGCCATGCCATTCTGGCCCCCAACGGGGGGCAGATGCGGCATCTTTTAATATTGGCCGCACAACGCGAACATCCGGTTGTCGGCATCGGCAGGTTGTCAACCTTCACCAAACATATGGCACGCTTCATACCGGTGGTCTTTTGCAGTTCATCGGCGGTGACAGCGCAGGCTTACCCAAGATCCCCCGGCCAAATCCGGCGAAGAGATCTGAGAATGTGGCCGTGGCGCGGGGCCTATTTCTTTTCGACCCGCAACAGATCACGCCCCGCCAGCACCAGCGTTACCAGAATGACCAGCCCCAGATCGATCCGCGGCAATTTGAAAAACAGAATGCCAAGAAACCCCAGCATGATCGCATAGGCCAGCAGGTAAAGGGTTTTCTCAACCATTCCCGGTCTCCTCTTGTGACTGCATGACCTCGGCGAACAGCCAGCGCGCGGTGCGCAACAGGCGCGCATCGTCGCCGCGCCGCCCGATGATCTGCACCCCCATCGGCAGGCCATTGGTTGCCTGAAACAGCGGCAGGGTAACGGCGGGCGTGCCGCACAGCGTCCAGAGGCCGTTGAAGATCGCGCTGCCGGTCGATGCAAGCCCTTCGGGCGCGGTGCCCGGTGTGGCGGGGGTCACGATGGCGTCGCAGCGGTCGAATATCTCATCCAGGGCGCTGTTCAGGATATCGCGCCAGTCCAGAGCAGAGATGTAATCGCGCGCGGGAATGTCCTGGCCCGCCGTCATCGCCGATCGGGTAACCTCGGAAAGCGCATCCCAGCCGCGGCGTTCATAGCCATAGTAATTCTTGGCCATTTCGGCATGGTTGATGCGTTCGCGCACTGCTGCCGCCTGATCAAAAAGCGGGGGCAGGGTGATGGTGAACGCCTGTTCGCCCAGGAATTCCGTCAATTCGTCGATGGCCAGCTTCATGTCTTCATCGGGGGAAACCGGGCCGGGCGGGTTGGCCAGAACCGCGATCATCGGCTTGACCGGCGGGGCCGCGCGTGCGGTCGCCAGCAGCCGTGGCGGCGCCGCAAGGGCGGTGGCGCCGTCTTGCGGATCATGGCCGAACAGCACCTCGGCCAGAAGCGCGGCGCCTTCTACGCTGCCCGCGAACACGCCCACTGTGTCAAGCGTCGGCGATTGCGTCAGAACCCCGGTGCGCGGGATGGTGCCAAAGCTGGGCTTGAACCCCACGATCCCGCAATAGGCAGCGGGCCGGATGACCGAGCCGCCCGTCTGGGTGCCGATTGCCAGCGGCACCATCGCCGCCCCCACCGCCGCCGCCGACCCCTGCGACGACCCGCCGGGCGTATGTGCCGGATTGACCGGATTGCGGGTTTTGCCGGGCGCAAGATAGGCCAGTTCCGTTGTCACCGTCTTGCCCATGATCAGCGCGCCCGCTGCCTTGATCTGGCGCACGATCGCGGCGTCTTCGGTCGGCACCCGGCCCTTGTCGATGGTGGTGCCGTTTTCGGTGGGGATGCGCGCCGTGTCGATGATGTCTTTCAAGCCCACCGGCAGACCGTGCAGCGGCCCGACCGGCCGCCCGGTGGCGCGCAGTGCGTCCAGGCGCGCGGCCTCGGCGAGGATGTGGTCTTCATCCAGCCAGGCCCAGGCCTGCACCTGCGGTTCGCGCAGGGCGATCTGCGCAAGGCAGGCCCTGGCGATTTCAACGGTGCGCACCGCGCCGCTTGCCAGACGGTCGCGCAGCGTCAGCACGTCAAGCGACAAAAGCGCGGCATCGCTGCGCGACAATTTTGCCGCCCCCGGTTGGACCGCCCTATTTTCCATAGAACAGCTCCGGCAGATAGAACACGGTTTGCGGGAACACATAGACGATGACCATCGACACGATCACCATGAACAGGAAAGGCAGCACGCCCCAGAAAATCTGCGGCAGTTCCACCCCCGGCGGGGCGATCCCCTTCAGATAATAGGCCGACATGGCCATGGGTGGTGTCAGGAATGAGGTTTGCAGGTTCAGCGCCACCAAGATGCCGAAAAACAGCGGATCGATCCCGAACATCGGCAGGAGAGGCAGAAAGATCGGCACGAAGATGATGATGATTTCCGACCATTCCAGCGGCCAGCCCAGGAGGAAGATGATCAACTGCGCCAGCAGCAGGAATTGTATCGGTGTCAGGTTCAGCCCGCCAACGAATTCCGAGATCACGCCTTCGCCGCCGAGATAAGAGAACACCGACGAAAACGTATAGGAACCGACGAACAGGAAGCACACCATCGCCGTGGTGCGCACCGTCAGATAGACGGATTCGCGCAACCGCCCGAATGTCATCGCCCGGTAGGCGATGGCCAGCACGATCCCCCCCAGCGCCCCGATCGAGGCCGCTTCGGTCGGGGTGGCCAGACCGAACAGGATCGACCCAAGCACCGCCAGGATCAGGAAGGCCAGCGGAAAGAACGATGTGGCCAGCAGCCAGATCAGTTGGGCGGTGCCGATATCGGGAACCTCATCCTTGGTGGGGCGGGGGGCCGCGCTTGGCTGAAGAACCGCGCGCCCGATGATATAGGTCAGGTACAGCCCCACCAGAATAAGCCCCGGATAAAGGGCCGCCGCGTATAGCCGCACGATGGAAACACCCGACGCGGCCGCATAGACGATAAGCATGATCGATGGCGGGATCAGGATGCCCAGCGTACCGCCCGCACAGATGATGCCGCTGGCAAAGCTGGTATCATAACGCGCCTTGAGCATGGCGGGCAGCGCCAGCAATCCCATCAGCGTGACAACCGCGCCCACGATGCCCGTCGCCGTGGCAAACAGCGCGCAGGTGATCAGCGCTGCCACCCCCATGGACCCCGGCGCGTTCTTGGCCGCGATGTTCAGCGTGGAAAACAGCCGGTCAACGATATTGGCGCGTTCGACGATATAGCCCATGAACAGGAACAGCGGAATCGCCGTCAGCACCTCGTTCGACATCACCGTATAGGTCTGGTTTATGAACAGATCGAAGATGCGGTTGTTATAGAACCCCTCGATCCAATGGGATGTGGATGTCCACCAGTCGGCATCCTCGGCCAGCCGGTTGAACGCCCGCCACATCCGGCCAACGTCGAAATAGGCATAATAGCCAAAGCCGATGCCAAGCGCCATCAGCGTGAAGGCGATGGGAAAGCCCAGGAATACCAGCAGGATGAAGACGCCAAGCATCAGAATGGCGATTTGGGGGTCGGTCACGAGCGTCTACTCCGGGTAATCTGACGGGGTGGGGTTATTTGTGCGATTCCGCAAACTGTTTGATCAGCGCGGCCTCGGTTTCCTCGACATCCTCTTCGGGACGGCGCCAGAACCCTTCGCGCATGCACAGGATACAGCGCGCAAGCTGCGCCAGCCCCTGAATGAACAACAAGGTTCCCGCCACCACGATCACCGCCTTGAACTGATAGATCGGGATGCCGGCCGGGCTGTTCACGCTGACCTCGCCGTAACCATAGGATCGCGCGGCGTATTTGTAACCCGACAGGATCATCGCGATGATGCCGGGAAAGAAAAAGAACAGATACAGCACGAAATCCACCGCCGCCTGCACCCTTGCGGGCCACAGCCGATAGATGAAATCCCCGCGCACATGCCCCCCGCGCGACAGCGTATAGGCCCCGCCCATCATGAACATGGTGCCATAAAGGATGAACGACACATCCAGCGCCCAGGGCGTCGGGGCATTCATCAGATAGCGCGAGAACACCTCATAGCTCATTCCGACCGTCATCATGATGACCAGCCAAGAGAACACCTTGCCAAACGACGCTGACAGCGTATCGGCAAATTTGATGAAGCCAAGCATGATGGGATGATCCGATCACTGTTCCAGACGGCACCGCGCCGGAAACCATTTTGCACGAATGCCGGGGGTGCCATCGCACCCCCGGCCCGAACCGCGGTTTGCGGCCTGTCAGATTTTCAACTTGCCCGGAAAATAGTGGTTGTAGGCAAGGGCATAGTCGGGTGCGTTCATCAGTTCATAGAACACCACCCGTTCGACCCAGGCGCGCTGGCTGTCCAGAACCCGCTTCATGAATTCGTCTTGTTCCAGTTCGACGATCAATTCATCCCAGGCCTTGAGCTGTGCATCCAGGATTTCCGGCGAGGTGCGGTGCACCTTGACGCCATGATCGTCCTGCAATTTCTGAAGGTCGGACGAATAGTTATCAAGCGCGCGCGCGGTGTTCGATGTCGATGCCGCCTCGACGCTGTGTTCAAGAATGGCGCGCAGATCGGGATCAAGATCGTCCATCACATCCTTGTTGAACAGGAATTCGAACGCCTCGCTGGCCTGATGATAGGACGAAAGATAGTAGTTCTTGGCGACGTCCTGCGCGCCAAAGCGCATGTCGGACGACGGGTTGTTGAATTCGAACGCATCGATCACGCCGCGTTCCATGGCCGGCACGATTTCGCCGCCCGGCAACTGGGCAACCGACATGCCAAGTTTCTGCATCAGATCGGCGGCAAGGCCCACTGTGCGGTATTTGAAGCCCTGAAGGTCGGCAACGGTGTTCACCTCGCCCTTGAACCAGCCGAAGGGCTGCGCGAACATCGGAAAGCCCAGCAGGCCGACCACGTTCATGCCCATCTTGTCCTGGATCAGTTCGCGATAGAATTCGCGGCCACCGCCTGCGTTGAACCAGGCCAGCATCGTTGTGGCCGAACCGCCCAGCACCGGCCCGGTGCCGAAAAGCGAGGCGGCCTTGTTCTTGCCGTACCAATAGACCGGCACCGAATGGGCCGCGTCAAGCACACCGTCATTGACCGCGTCGATCACCTGAAACGCGCCCACGACTGCGCCCGCGGGCAGAAGGTCGATCTTGAGGCGGCCGCCCGACATCGCTTCAACCCGTTCGACATATTCGCGGGCGAAATCCATCCAGATATCCGACGCGGGCCAGGACGTCTGCATTTTCAGAACTATCGGGGCCTGTGCCAGCACAGCGGGCGCGGCCAGCGCCGTCCCGACAATCGCACCGCCGCCCGCAAGCGCGCCCGTACGCAGAAAAGACCGGCGGGATACGGCACCGCCGGTCGGTGTTCCTGATGTTCTTGTCATCTCATCCTCCCAGATTATCCTCACAGGCGCAGCTACCCGGAGATATTGGTTACTTTTACTCACCAATTCCGGCAAATCAAGCGCGCATGACCATTTCACGCAATCTTTTTGGCGCATTGGCACCGTCACTGTAGCATATTTCAGACCAGCCGATCCACCGGGGTGCGATCGGCAAAGAAAGCATCCAGGTTGTCAAGCGCCCGAAACCCCATCGCGTCGCGGGTCTCGAAGGTGGCCGAACCGATGTGCGGCAGCAGGAACACGTTATCAAGGGCAGCAAGCCCGGCATTGCCGCCCGGTTCATCGCGAAACACATCCAGCCCGGCGGCAAACAGCCGCCCCGACGCAAGCGCCGCGATCAGCGCCGCCTCATCGACCAGCGCGCCGCGCGCGGTGTTGACCAGAATCGCGCGTTCGGGCAGCAGCGCGATGGTGCGCGCGTTGATGATGCCGGTGGTTTGCGGCGTGGCGGGGCAATGCAACGACAGCACGTCCGACACCTGCAACAGCCCCTCGACCGTGTCATGAAACACCGCGCCCTTTTCCAGATGGTCGGGCAGGCGGGTGCGGTTGTGGTAATGCACCTCCATCCCGAAGCCGCGCGCGCGTTCGGCCGTAACCTGCCCGACGCGGCCCATGCCCAGCACGCCGAACCGCCGCCCCGTCACCTGCCGCCCCACCATGAAGGCGGGCGACCAGAAATTCCATCGCCCCTCGCGCACCATCCGGTCGCCTTCCGACCCGCGCCGCGCCGCGCCAAGCATGCACAGGATGGCAATCTCGGCCGTGGCATCCGACAGCACGTCGGGCGTGTTGGTCACGGTGATGCCGCGCGCCGCTGCCGCCGCCAGATCCACATGATCAACCCCGACCGAATGGTTGGCGATGATGCGCAGCCGGTCGGGCAGGGCGGCGATGGTGGCCGCATCGAACCGTTCCGAATGGCAGGGCAGCACCGCATCGACACCCTGACAGGCGGCGACCAGTTCATCGGGCGAAAAGACATGATCGTCCTCGTTCAGGATAACGTCATAGTCGCGCCGGGCGCGTTCCAGCACCGCGGGGCTTAACTTGCGGGGGATCAGAAGGGCGGGGCGGGCGGGCATGACGGTTCCTTTCGCAGGGGTGTGGCCTTCGGCGCCACCGGGCCGGTAGGGATTTTCGTAGCGAATAATCCGCGCGGTTGCTACGTTCGAAAGGGCGTTTTACCGCCAGAACGGTCTGGAAAGGGGATGGTGGGTGATGACGGGCTCGAACCGCCGACATCCTCGGTGTAAACGAGACGCTCTACCAACTGAGCTAATCACCCGCTGCAGCGCCATAGCGCGCCGACGAGGCGGATGACAAGCCTTATTCCTGCCCTTAATCCTGCGAAAAAGGAGTGCAAGAATGACCAAAGCCTATTGGGTGGCACATGTCGATGTCGAAGACGCGGCAGTCTATCAACGCTATGTTGCGGCCAATGCCGCGCCCTTTGCCAAATATGGCGCGCGGTTTCTGGTGCGTGGCGGCCCGCGCGAGGTGGTCGAAGGCGCTGCGCGTGCCCGCACGGTGGTGATCGAATTCCCGTCGCTGGAACAGGCGCGCGCCTGTTATGCCAGCCCCGAATATCAGGCGGCAAAGGCGCTGCGTGATCCCGTGGCCACCGGCGATCTGGTGATCATCGAAGGTTACGACGGCTAGGCAAAGCGGCCAGGCAAAGGTGTGATTGACGCCTTTGACCGAATTGACGAACCAGATCCCTTCGCCATACGGATGAACGCGCTCTGTTGACCGGCCACGGCTGCTCGGGCGCCCTCTGCGCGGCGATTTCCCCGTGGCGGGGCATTGGCGGGGGCGTGCAAGCGGGTTATGTAATGCGCATGTTTGCCGAACTCCTGCGCCGCCTTGCGGCCCCGTCCCCCGCCCGCCTGCCCGACCCCGAGGCGCGCCTGGCCCTTGCCGCCCTGTTGGTGCGCCTTGCCCGCACCGATGGCGATTACGCCACGCCTGAGGTGGCGCATATCGACCGGGTTCTGGCCGCGCGCTATCGCCTGTCGCCCCATGAGGCGGCGTTTTTGCGCACAGAGGCCGAGACGCTGGAACGCGAGGCCCCCGATACCGTGCGTTTTACCCGCGCCATCAAGGATGCCGTGCCCCACGAAGACCGCGAGGCGGTGGTCGAGGCGCTGTGGTCCGTCGCCCTGGCCGATCAGGTCCGCGATGACGAGGAAGACGGTTTCCTGCGCCTTGTTGCCAGCCTTCTGGGCGTCAATGACCGCGACAGCGCCCTTGCCCGCCAACGCGCGGCCCGCACACAGCCCCCGCCAGAATAAGCGGCGCGGGGTGACGGGCAGGGCCTGACCGATTGGCCCGATCCGTCGGGATGGCCCGAAAATCGCGCGGTTTCGGGCCTTGGGCGGCGTCAATGTTACGCAAGCGTCGCAAGAGCGTTGCAATCCGGGCCGATTCGCGCAGACTTGTCCGCAGGTCACTTCCGGAGAGCATCTTGCCCGCGCCCACCCCCGCGCCCACCCCTGTCATCAAGATCAGCGGCCTGCACAAAAGCTATGGCGCGCTCGAGGTGCTCAAAGGTATCGACATGGTGGCGCCGCGCGGGCACGTGGTGTCGCTTATCGGGTCGTCGGGGTCGGGGAAATCCACGCTGTTGCGCTGTTGCAACCTGCTCGAAGACAGCCAGCAAGGTGATATCCTGTTCGAGGGCGAGGCAGTGCGCTGGCGCGGCACCGGCGTGCATCGCCAACCCGCCGACCGTGCGCAGGTGACGCGGATCCGCACCAATCTTGCGATGGTGTTCCAGCAGTTCAACCTCTGGTCGCACATGACCATCCTGCAAAACGTGATGGAGGCCCCGGTGACCGTGCTTGGCCGCGACCGCGCCGGGGCAGAGGCGGCCGCGCGCGGCTATCTGGCCAAGGTCGGCATCGCCGACAAGGCCGATGCCTGGCCCGGCCAGCTTTCCGGTGGCCAGCAACAGCGCGCCGCCATCGCCCGCGCGCTGTGCATGGAACCGCGCGCGATTTTGTTCGACGAACCCACATCGGCGCTTGATCCCGAACTGGAACAAGAGGTGGTCAAGGTCATAAAGGCCCTGGCCGAAGAGGGGCGCACGATGCTGCTTGTCACCCATGACATGCGCCTTGCCGCCGATCTTTCCGATCACGTCGTCTTCCTGCACCAGGGCAGGATCGAAGAAGAGGGACCACCGGACGAACTGTTCGGCACCCCGAAAACCGACCGGCTGCGTGGCTTTCTGCGCGCAACGCAACCGGCCTGACAGGGAGTATACAATGAAAACCATGAAAAGACTGACCATGACCTTGGCCGCGATGGCGTTGTGCGCCAGCGCGGCGGCCGCGCAAAGCGTGGTGCGCATGGGGACCGAGGGTGCTTACCCTCCCTATAATTTCATAAACGACAAGGGCGAGGTTGACGGCTTTGAACGCGAACTCGGCGACACGCTGTGTCAATCGGCCGGGCTGACCTGCACATGGGTGACCAATGACTGGGATTCGATCATCCCCAATCTGGTTTCGGGAAATTACGACACGATCATCGCAGGCATGTCGATCACCAGGGAACGTTCAAAGGTGATCGGCTTCACCCAGAACTACCTGCCCCCCGCCCTCTCGGCCTATGCGGCGGCCTCTGGCGATGTCGATCTGGCGGCGGCGGTGATCGCGGCCCAGACCGGCACGATCCAGGCCAGCCATGTCGCCGAAACCGGCGCGATGCTGCTCGAATTCGCCACCGGCGACGAAGCCGTCGCAGCCGTGCGCAACGGCGAGGCCGACGCGGTGCTGGGCGACAAGGATTTCCTTGCGCCGATCGTGACGGAATCGGGCGGCGAGCTGGTTTGGGTTGGCCAGGATATCGCGCTCGGTGACGGTATCGGCATCGGGGTTCGCAAATCCGATGACAGGCTGCGCACCACCCTTGACGCGGCCATCGCCGCGATGAAACAGGACGGGTCGCTGAACGCGATGATCACCCGGTGGTTCGGCCCCGACGCGCCCACGTTCTGACCTGAAAGGAGTGGCGCGCGCGCACCACGCCGCGCCAGAACCCGATGTTTGCATTTTGCGCCGATCCCGCGACACTTGCCGGTGCCCCGTGGCTGGCGTGCTATCTGACCACGGGCAAGCATATGCTGTTCTACGGCGCGTTCCTGATGGTGCTGGGCTTGCTTGCGATCACCGCGCCGCTGGCGCTGGTCTTTGGCTTTGGCGGTGCCATGGCATCCCGGTCATCGGTTGCGCCGCTGCGCTGGCTGGGACAGGCCTATATCGCCATGGTGCGCGGCGTTCCCGATATCGTGTTCTTCCTGTTTGTTCCCATCGCGCTTGATCAGGGCCTTGAATGGCTGCGCCACCAGATACTGTGCCCCGACTGGACCGATCCCATCCGCCAGGGCCGTGATTTCGTGGTGTGTGCTGCGGCCAAACTGCCGCAGTCCTCCGCCCCCGCATGGGTGCATTCGGCCTATGGTTTCGCCACCGCCGTCTTTGCCTTCGCGGTGGTGTTCGGGGCCTTTGCCGGCAACGTCCTTGTCGGCGCGATGCACGCCGTCCCGCGCGCCCAGCTTGAAACGGCTGAAGCCTATGGCATGACCCCGCGCCAGGTCTTTGCCCGCATCCTGGTGCCGCAGATGTGGATCTACGCGCTGCCCGGCCTCTCGAACCTGTGGATGATTCTGATCAAGGCCACGCCGCTTTTGTTCCTGCTGGGCATCCCCGATATCGTCTATTGGGCGCGCGATCTTGGCGGCGCCAAGACATCGGCCTTCAGCTATCCGCATCCAGACTGGCGGCTGTGGTATTTCCTGGCGCTGCTGGTCTTCTATCTTGGCATGACCAAGGTCAGCGAAACCCTGCTTGGCCGCCTTACCGCCCGGCTTTCATACGGTCAGGCCACCGCCGCGGGCGAGGCCCTGCGAAAGGCCGCCGCATGACACGCCCCCATCCTCTCGACCAAAATACTCCCGCCGGAGGCGTCCCAAACCAACCGCCCGCGCGCGCCCTGGGCACCGCACCATGACCTGCCTCGGGGTGATCCAGTCCTACGGTCTGCGCAGCCTTGGCTTTGGCGAACGTCTGCTGCCGCGTTCGGATTTCACGCTCTGCGATCAGGTGGTGCTGATCGGGTCGGGGCTGATCTGGAACGTCTATTTCGGGGTGCTCGCCCTTGGCCTTGGTTTTTTTGCCGCCACCGGGCTTGCCCTGGCGAAAAGCGCCCGCGCATCGCTGATCCGCAAACCCGCCGAATGGTTCGTCTTCATCTTTCGCGGATCGCCGCTGTTCATCCAGTTTTTCCTGGCCTACGAGGCTTTCGTGCTTTTGCCCGACATCGGCATCACGATCGACCTTGGGCTTGTCACCCTGACCGCCACGACTGACTGGCTGACCCGCGCCTGGGCCGGGGCGCTGATCGTGCTGTTTCTCAACACGGCCGCCTATGCCGCCGAAATCTTCCATGGGGCGCTGTTGGCCATCCCCAAGGGCGATCTGGAGGCGGCCGACGCCTATGGCCTGACCGGGCGCAAGCGCTTTGCCCGGATCATCTGGCCAACCATGTTGCGGCTGGCCTGGCCCGCCTATACGAATGAGGCGATCTTTCTCTTTCACGCCACCACGCTGGTGTTCTTTTCGGGCTTTCCGGCCTGGCAGCAACGCGGCGATGCGCTTTACTATGCCAAATACTTCGCCGACCGCACCTTCAACCCCTTCGTGCCCTATCCGATCGTGGCGGGGTACTTCATCCTGCTGACCCTGGTGGTGATACTGGTGTTTTCCCTGGTGAACCGGCGTCTGAACCGGCACCTTCCCCAAAAGGCGCGCGCCCGTCTGCGGCTGCGCCTTCAACTGATAAGGTAAATTATGCGCGATATGGACAACTGGCTGCGCAAACACCCCGAGGTGCGCACGATCCGCGTCGCCGCCGCCGATCTGAACGGTCAGGCGCGCGGCAAACGCGTGCCGTCGCGCTTTGCCGACAAGGTGGTGCAGGATGGCACGCGCTTTCCGATGTCGGTGCTCAATCTTGATATCTGGGGCGAGGATATCGACGACAGCCCGCTGGTCTTTGCCTCTGGCGATGCCGATGGCGTCCTGCGCCCGACCGAACGCGGCTTTGTGCCGATGCCCTGGCTGGAGGCCCCGACAGCGCTTTTGCCGATCTGGATGTTTCGCGAGAATGGCCGCCCCTATGAAGGCGATCCGCGTCAGGCGCTTGGCTTCGTTCTGGGCCGTTACCGCAGGCGCGGCCTGACCCCGGTGGTCGCCACCGAGATGGAATTTTTCCTGATCGACGATTCGGGGCGCAACCTTCAGGTGCCGGTCAGCCCGCATTCGGGCAAGCGGCGCAAGGCGGCTGAAACGCTGGCGCTGCGCGCGCTGGACACGTTCGATCAGTTCTTCACCCATCTTTATGATGCCTGCGAGGCGATGGATATCCCCGCCGACACCGCGATTTCCGAGGCCGGGCTGGGCCAGTTCGAAATCAACCTGATGCATCAGGATGACGCGCTGCGCGCCGCCGATGACGCGTGGCTTTTCAAGATGCTGGTCAAGGGGCTGGCGCGGCGCTATGGCTTTGCGGCGTCCTTCATGGCCAAACCCTATCCCGATTACCCCGGATCGGGGCTGCACACGCATTTTTCGGTGCTTGACGAGGATGGCAAGAACATCTTTGACAATGGCGGCCCCGAGGGCACGCCTGTGCTGCACAACGCCATCGCCGGATGTCTTGCCGCCGCGCAGGAAAGCACGCTGCTGTTCGCCCCCCACGCCAACAGCTATGACCGGCTGGTGCCCGGCGCGCACGCGCCCACCGGTGTGTGCTGGGCCTATGAGAACCGCACCGCGGCGATCCGCGTCCCGTCGGGCAACCCTGCCGCGCGGCGGGTGGAACACCGGGTGGCGGGTGGCGATATCAATCCCTATCTGATGCTGGCGGGGGTTCTGGGCGCCGCGCTGATCGGTATCGAAGATGAGATGAAACCACCAAAACCGATCACCGGCAATGCCTATGCCCTTGATCTGCCGCAGCTTCCGTCCACATGGGATGCGGCGATCGATGCCTTCGAGGAAGGCGAGATGATCGGCCGGATCTTTCCGCGCGAACTGATCCGCAATCTGGTGCAGACCAAACGCCAGGAACGGCATTACATGGCGGAATTGTCCGAGGCGGAACAGGTGGAGCTTTACCTCGATACGGTGTGAGGCGTTTCATCTGCCCCGCGTTCGCAGGTGCGCGCCATCTCTTATCCCCGGCCGCGATATCCCGGCACGCCCTGATCGGGGATCCAGACATCTTTGGGCGCGGCACCAGTCTGCCAGAAAACATCGATCGGAATGCCGCCGCGCGGATACCAGTAGCCACCGATGCGCAGCCATGCGGGTTCCAGCAGATCGACCAGCCGTCGGCCGATGGCCACGGTGCAATCCTCGTGAAAGGCGCCGTGGTTGCGAAACGAGGTCAGGTAAAGCTTCAGCGACTTGCTTTCCACCAGCCAGTCACCCGGCACATAATCGATGACCAGATGCGCGAAATCCGGCTGCCCGGTCATCGGGCACAGCGAGGTGAATTCAGGCGCGGTAAAGCGCACCATGTAACGGCTATCGCCTTGCGGGTTCTGCACCCGTTCCAGCACCGCCTGTTCGGGCGCGGCGGGTATCGCGCTTGTCGCGCCAAGCTGGGTCAGACCCGCATAGATGTTCTCATCCGTCATTCCGACCCCTTAACGCTGTCCCAAACCGGTTAACAGCCGCGCACGCTTCGGTAAAGGCCGCGCGCCCTCTTGTCGGCCCTCTGTCGTGCGCGTAGGCTGCGCCCATAACAATCAACAGGCACCCGATGCTGATTGGCATACTGCAAACCGGCCATGTTCATGAAACTCTGGTAGATGATTTTGGCGAATATCCCGGCATGTTCGAACGTTTGCTGCAGGGGTACGGGTTTTCGTTTCGCACCTGGTCGGTGGTCGATATGGATTTTCCCGCCAGCGTGCATGACGCCGATGGCTGGCTGCTGACAGGGTCGCGCCATGGCGCCTATGATGATCTGCCCTTCATCGCCCCGCTGGAAGATTTCATCCGGCGGGCCTATCATGCGCATGTGCCGATGGTGGGGATATGTTTTGGCCACCAGATCATCGCGCAGGCGCTTGGCGGCACGGTGCGCAAATCGGACAAGGGCTGGGGGATCGGCGCGCATGACTATGCCTTTGGCGATGAGGTGCTGACCCTCAACGCCTGGCATCAGGATCAGGTCGTCACGCGACCGCCCGATGCAGAGGTGGCTGCCCGCAGCGATTTTTGCGAGAACGCCGCCCTTGTCTATGGAAACCGCGCCTTTACCGTGCAGGCCCACCCGGAAATCCATGATGATTATCTGGCCGGGCTGATCGACAAGCGCGCACCGGGCATCGTGCCCGAGGCGGTGCTTGCAGACGCGCGCGCCCGGTTGGGCGCACCGCTGCAATCGCATGTGATCGCCGATCGCATCGCCGAATTTTTCCGCCAACCCAGGGGCAAGACATGACGGAATTCTATGACAAACTGCCCGAAAGCACCCGTGCCTATCTTAAGGGGCGCAAGCTGGATGAGGTGGAATGTATCGTGCCCGACATTTCGGGCATCGCGCGCGGCAAGGCGATGCCTGCGACCAAGTTCGAAAAGCAGACGCATTTCTACCTGCCCAATTCGATCTTTCTGCAAACCATCACCGGCGACTGGGCCGAAAATATCGGCGAGGCATTTACCGAACCCGACATGATCCTGCGCCCCGATTTTTCCACCGCTTCGGCCGCGCCCTGGTCGGCGGATGTCACGTTGCAAGTCATCCATGACGTCTTCGATCAGGCGGGCGAACCGGTGCCGATCGCGCCGCGCAACGTGCTCAAACGCGTTGTGCAGCTTTACAATGACCGCGGCTGGGAACCGGTTATGGCGCCAGAGATGGAATTCTTTCTGGTCGCGCGCAATATCGACCCCAACCAACCGATAGAGCCGCCGATGGGCCGTTCGGGCCGCCGCGCCGCCGCGCGCCAGGCCTATTCGCTGTCGGCTGTGGATGAATACGGCAAGGTCATCGACGATATCTATGATTTCGCCGAGGCGATGGGGCTGGAAATCGACGGCATCCTGCAGGAAGGCGGCGCTGGCCAGATCGAACTCAACCTGCGCCATGGAGAGCCGGTGAAACTGGCCGACGAAATCTTCTATTTCAAGCGCCTGATCCGCGAGGCGGCGCTGCGCCACGACACGTTCGCCACCTTCATGGCCAAGCCCATTCAGGATGAACCCGGATCGGCGATGCACATGCATCATTCGGTGGTGGATATCAAAACCGGGCAGAACATCTTTTCCGCCCCGGATGGGTCGGAAACCCCGCAGTTCCTGCATTTCATCGGCGGCATGCAGCATCACCTGCCGTCGGTCATCGCGCTGCTTGCCCCCTATGTGAACAGTTATCGCCGCTATGTTCCCGATTTCGCCGCGCCGATCAATCTTGCCTGGGGGCGCGACAACCGCACCACCGGCATCCGGGTGCCCATTTCGGAACCTGCGGCGCGGCGGGTGGAAAACCGGCTGGCGGGGATGGATTGCAACCCCTACCTGGGTTTTGCCGCCAGCCTGGCCTGCGGCTATCTTGGCCTGATCGAGGAACGGATGCCGGAACCGGAATTCAGGGGGGATGCCTATGCCTCGGATGAAGGGATTCCGCGCAACGTGGGCGAGGCGCTGGATCTTTTCAACGCGGCCACGGTGATGCACGATGTGCTCTCTCCCGCATTCTGCCGGGTTTACACGGCTGTCAAGGAACTGGAATACAACAAGTTCCTGCATGTCATCAGCCCCTGGGAACGCCAGCATCTTCTGTTGAACGTATGAACCTTCTGCACGCCAATGACCGCGCGGGGGAATATCCCGCCTCGTGGTATGCCGAAACCGCCACGCCGCTTGCGCCCTTCGCGCCGCTACGCGGTGCGGCGCGGGCCGATGTGGTGGTGGTGGGCGGTGGGTATACCGGGCTGTCGGCGGCGCTGCATCTGGCCGGGCGAGGCTATGACGTGACCCTGCTGGAGGCGCATCGCCTGGGCTTCGGGGCCTCGGGGCGCAATGGCGGGCAGGTGGGCAGTGGCCAGCGGCTGGAACAGGACGCGCTGGAACGCATGGCGGGCGGGGCGGCGGCCCGCGCCCTTTGGGATCTGGGCGAAGAGGCGAAGGCGCTGGTCAAGGCGCTGATCCTGGATCAGCGGATGGATGTCACCTTTCACCCCGGCATCGTGCACGCCTGCCGCACCGGCCCAGAGGTGCGCGCAGCCCATGCCTATGCCGATATGCTGCGAAGCTCTTACAACTATCACCAGATAGAGGCGCTGGATCGGGATGATTTGCATGCCATCCTGCCCTCGGCGGCCTATGTGGGCGGCGACCTGGATATGGGCGCGGGGCATGTTCACCCGCTTGGCTTTGCCTTCGGGCTGGCACGGGCGGCAAAGGCGGCGGGGGTGCGCATCTTCGAGAGGTCCGAGGTGGTGCGCATCACCCCCGGCGCGCGGGTGCGGGTGGATACCGGCGACGGCCATGTCGAGGCCGATCACCTGATCCTGGCCTGCAACGGCTATCTGGGGGATCTGGCGCCGCGGGTGGCGGCACGGGTGATGCCGATCAACAATTTCATCGTCGCCACCGAACCCTTGGGCAAGCGCGTGGTCAATGTGCTGCGCCGAAACGTGGCGGTGGCCGACACAAGGTTTGTCGTCAACTATTTCCGGCTGACCGAAGATGGGCGGCTGCTGTTTGGCGGCGGCGAAAGCTATGGCTACCGCTTCCCGCGCGACATTCGCGCCGTGGTGCGCAAGCCGATGTTGCAGGTGTTTCCCAATCTGGCCGATGTGGCGCTGACCCATGCCTGGGGCGGCACGCTGGCGATCACCCGCACCCGCATGCCGCATTTCACCCGGCTGGCGGGCAATATCCTGTCCGCCTCGGGCTATTCCGGGCACGGGGTGGCGATGGCCACGCTTTCGGGGCGCTTGCTGGCCGAGGCGGTGGCGGGCCAGGCGGAACGGTTCGATCTGATGGCGGGGTTGCCCGCGCCGGGCTTTCCGGGGGGCGCGGCGCTGCGCAGCCCGCTGCTGGCGCTGGCGATGACCTGGTTCGCGCTGCGCGACCGGCTGGGTATCTGACGGCTTCTGAACCGCTGGGGCAGGGGTGGCGGGCTACCGCGGCAACCGTGGAGGCTTGAATTTCCCGAGAGCCTGGGTTTACCAGGTGGGCACCAGATACCGAGGCCAGGACCCCGGCAGAGCCAGCTCCCTTCGAGATGCTTATCGGCCACTGGAAAAGGGCCTCTCACAAGAGGGGCAGAACCCGCCACCCCTGAAATAGGCCGCCCGCTGCCGCTGCACAAGGGGCGATGCGGCCTTTTTCATGGACAAATGTTCTTCCTTCGTTCAGGTTTGCGGCATGAATGATCTGGTACAACCCGGCCACTTGCTGGCGCGCGGCGTGGCGCGCGGGCTGCGCGGCCATGATTTCATCAGCCTGGCGGAATTCGTGCCAATACGCGGCCTGCGCGTTGATGTGCTGGCGCTGGGGCCAAAGGGGCAGGTGTGGGTGGTGGAATGCAAATCCTCGCGCGCCGATTTCACCTCGGATCACAAATGGCGGGGCTATCTGGAATGGTGTGACCGGTTCTTCTGGGCGGTCGATCCGGCGTTTCCGGTTGATCTGTTGCCGGGCGATACCGGGCTTATCCTGGCCGATGCCTACGGGGCCGAAATCATGCGCATGGGGATTGAGCGGCCGCTTGCCCCGGCGCGGCGGCGCGCGATCACGCAGAAGATGGCGCGCACGGCCGCGGATCGGTTGCGGGCGCTTCTTGATTCGAGCTCGGCACCGATGCAGTCTGGCCCGGCTATTTCATTACTAAAAGACTAAGAATTTAGTTGATCTTTGGGCGGGATTTGTTATCCAAGCAAAATACTCGGAAATTGCGCCCGATGCGCCAACCAAAGGACAGACCGATGAGTGACAAGAAACCGATCCGAACCGTGATACCAATGCGTATGGTTGCGCTGGGAACCGTAGCGGCGGTTCTGTCGGTGCCGGCCCAGGCGGCGGCAATCCATGGCACGGCACATACGGCGTTTCAGCCCGGACCAGACCTGATCCGGGTGGCCGGCGAAGGTGGCGAGGCAGGGTCTGCCGCCATCAAGGCACCTTCAGCGGGTGGCGAAGCCGACGAGGGCGGCGGCGCCGTTACCGAAGCCGATTTCCTCGCCGCGCTTGGCTTCATCGAAGGGCACTTGCGCGCCGGATTGGCACTCTACCAGACCAAAGACCTCGCCGCTGCAAAAACCCACATGGGTCACCCGATCAAGGAAAAATTCGGAGCCGTGGAACATCAGCTCAATGAACGCGGCTTTGCCCGGCTCAAAAATGAGATCAAGGCTCTCGCCGACGCCGCCGAAGCTGAAGCGCCCCTGACCGAGATAGAATCCCGCTTTGCTACCGTGCATGCAACCCTCGATTCGGTGCGCGTCGCGTCGCCCGGCGGACAGGTGGCGGCGTTGAAAAGTCTCGCGCTTCTGACCCGGATCGCCGCCGACGAATACAAGGAAGGGGTCGAAGGTGGCAGGGTGTCGAACCTGCACGAATACCAGGACAGTTGGGGTTTCCTTCGAAACGTCGAGGCCGAGGCGACCCGTCTTGCCGCCTCTGACAATGCCAATATCGTCGCCGCAGCGAACAAGATTCTTGCCCTCATGCAAGGGCTTGGCGTGGCTTACGGTGATATCCAGGGCATGGGGCAGATGCAGATGGAACCGGAACTTCTTTACGGTGCAGCAGCGCGCATGGAACTTGCGGCGATCAAGGTCCGTTGATCCATGGTGGTGGTGATTGGCGGCGTGCTGTCTCGGGCAGAGGTGGCGGCGATTGCAGACTCGGCTGCCGAGGTGCCCTTCGAGGATGGGCGCGCCACGGCGGGGCGCTTTGCGCAAAAGGTCAAGCTGAACGAACAGGCCGCCGAGTCTCCGGCCCGCGCGGCGATCCTCGCCAAGGTGCGCGCGGCGCTTGAGGGCAACACCCTGTTCCACTCCATCGTCCGCCCACGAAAGTTCGTGCGGCTCTTGCTGTCGCGCTATCGCCCCGGCATGGCCTATGGCACCCATGTCGATGACGCGATCATGGCAGGGGCGCGCACCGATCTGTCATTTACCGTTTTCCTGTCGGAACCATCAGATTACGAAGGCGGTGGTCTGATCATAGAAGACATGGCCGAGGCGCGGCTGTTTCGCCCCGATGCCGGTGACGTGGTGCTTTACCCGACCAGCGCGCTGCATCGGGTAGAGCCGGTCATCCGGGGCGAACGGCTGGCGGTGGTGGGCTGGGTGCAAAGCTGGGTGGCCGATCCGGCGCGGCGTGATGTGCTGCACGATCTCGATGTGGTGACAGAGGCGCTTGACGCGGCAGCGGGGCAGGAAGATGCGCTGATCTCGCGACTTTTAAAAGCGAAAACAAATCTTTATCGGATGTGGTCCGATGGCTGAGCCCACTTGGGCGACCTAACGCTTGTGCCCGCCATCCTTGTGCCCGCTGCCCTTTTTCCCGCCCGGCTTCGGGCCCTTGTCGCCCGCCATGGCGCGCGCGGCGCTGGCGGCTGCGCGGAGTTCCTCGGCGATTTCCTCGGCCTCTTCGGGATCGAAATCCAGCGGCAGATCAACGCCGTCACCCACCACATAAATTCGCACCATCCCCAGTGTGGTCGGCCCGATCTGAAGGTCGGCGACGATATCACTTTGCTTGTCGATGCCCATCCCGGCCCCCCCTTGCGGTTCTCGTGCGGTTCTCGTGCGGTTGTCACGCCTGCGCTATAGGCCAGTGCGGCTTTGGGGAAAAGGCTTTTGTGACAGCCCGGATGTGATGGCCGGCCGCGCCCGCATCCCGGTGCAGATGGCGCGTATCAGCCCCGCACCCTGACCGCAGCGAACAACCGCTTTCGTTTCATCTTGGCCCAAATACTCATTTTCCATGCCTGCCACGCGCGCGCCGGTCACGGGGGATGACTTCGGCCGACCGAAATCCGCGCTCGTGCCGATCTTGTCTTGCAATCCCCAATCGCGCGCCGTAAATCCCCCCCAGTGCCGCCTTAGCTCAGTTGGTTAGAGCACCAGATTGTGGATCTGGGGGTCCCCCGTTCGAGCCGGGGAGGCGGTACCATCACCCACACCGCCACCCGGACCAACCATCACGGAAAGATCAGCACCGGGATCGTGCACCCGCGCATCAGATCAAGCGTGGTCGAGCCGATGAACAATTGCCGCAGCCGCGACTTGCCGCTTTTGCCCAGCACCAGCATATCGATGTCATGGCTTGCCACCGCATCGGCGATGGCCACTTCCGGGGTGCCGGTGACAAGGTGTTCGGTGACGTCGTAACCGACGCCGCGCAGCGCCTCGGCCGCGGCGTGCAGCTTTTCACGGTCGGGGGGGGTGGCGTTGCCCACGGTCAGGATATGGCATTCCAGCCCGTGCAGCACCGATCCCCCTACCAGGCGGTCCACCGCCCGTTCGGCGCTTGGCCCGCCGTCATAGGCCAGCAGAAACCGCTTGACCGGCTTGTAGGCGCGCGAGACCACCAGCACCGGCCGCGTGGCGCTGCGCACGATCCGGTCAAGGTTCGATCCCAGATGCAGGGTGGCGAAATTCGCCCCCTCGCCACGTTTGCCGACAACCATCATCCGGGTTTCAGGCGCCAGATCCTGCACCGCCGCGACCAGATCGCCATTGCGCAGCCGCGTCGTCACCTCGAGATCGGCGCTGGTCCGCATCCGCGCCGCGCCGTCATCCAAAAGCGCGCGCCCGCGATCGCGCGCAAGGGTGGCGCGTTCCTCATCCAGTTTCGACAGTTTCTCCAGCAGGGCCGTGCGCGCGCCCAGCCGCAGGCTGCCGCTTAAATCAACCGGCTGGCTTGAAACCTCGTTGCGGCGATCCAGTACATGGACCAGCGATATCGGCATCTCAAGACGGTCCGCCGCCCATACCGCATGATCGCAAACGCTGGCGGCATAGGTTGAACCGTCGATGAATGCCGTGATGTTCTGCATGTCTTTTTCCATTTCAATGGGCCGCCAGTTTGTCCATCGCGCCGGGCTTGTCGTGCAGTGCCAGCCGGTCAACGATGGTTTCCGATGCCGCGTTCATCCCCACCAGGGTAACCTTGGTCCCCTCGCGGCGGAACTTCAAGACCACCATGTCGACAGCCGCGACAGAGGATATATCCCAGATATGCGCGGCGCTGACATCGATGGTGACGGCATCCAGCGCTTCCTTGAAGTCAAAGGCGCTGTTGAAGCGATCGACCGAAGCATAGAAAAGCTGCCCCTCGATGCGATAGGTGCGCGCGCGCCCGTCCGGGGTGGCGGTGGAGGTGACGCGAAAGATCTGCGCGATCTTGCCCGCAAAGAACACCCCCGACAGCAGCACCCCCGCCGCAACCCCGATGGCAAGGTTATGCGTCAGGACCACCAGCACCACCGTGGTGATCATCACCACCGAGGAACTGGCCGGATGGCTGCGCAGGTTGCGCAGCGATGACCACGAAAACGTGCCGACGGACACCATGATCATCACCGCCACAAGGGCCGCCATCGGCACCGCCCTGACCAGATCACCCACCAGCAGGATCATCGCCAGCAGCGATACCCCGGCGAATGCGGTCGACAGCCGCGCCCGCCCGCCCGATTTCACGTTGATCATCGATTGCCCGATCATCGCACAGCCCGCCATGCCGCCGATGAACCCGGTTGCGGTATTGGCAACGCCCTGGCCGATACATTCACGGTTCTTGTTGCTGGTCGTGTCGGTCAGCTCATCAACGATCGTGGCCGTCATCAGGCTTTCCAGCAGGCCAACGGCGGCCACGGCACCCGCATAGGGCAGCACGATCAACAGGGTTTCCAGGGTCAGCGGCACATCGGGCAACAGGAATATCGGCAGGGTATCGGGCAGGGCGCCCATGTCGCCAACGGTGCGCACGTCGATCCCGGTGACATAGACAACCGCCGTCAGCACGACGATTGCAACGAGCGGCGCGGGCACCGCCCCGGTCAGCATCGGCAGCCCATAGATGATCACCAATCCGAATGCCACCAGCGCATAGGTGATCATCGGCACATCGATCAGTTCGGGCAGTTGCGCCATGAAGATCAGGATCGCCAGCGCGTTCACGAACCCCACCATCACCGAACGAGAGACGAATTTCATCACGAACGCCAGCCGGAACACCCC
>JACIYW010000031.1 GCA_014359745.1 Paracoccaceae bacterium
AACCTGGGCAGCTTCGGCAGGCTCTCGCGCATCAGCCGCTGCAACCGTTCGTCGGCGGCCCCTTCGGGTTCGCCCTTCAGGATCGGGGTGATGTAGCGCACGATGGCGCCGTCGGTGCGGTCGATCGCCAGGCTGTCGTAGACCACGCTCATCTTGGCCTTGAAATCATTGGTCATGCGTTTGCCGCGCTGTTCGAACCAATAGTACACCAGCTGTTCCGATAGCCCCTGCTGGATCACCGCGCGGTTGACGTTGAACGTGCCATAGCCGGTGCCGGACATGTCCACGGGCACGGTCTCGAAGCTGTAGATCTCCCAGCCCCCCGAGGGCAGGCAGACCTCTGGCGAGTGGATACCGTCGCCCTTGTTCTGTGTCTGATAGAACGCCATGAACAGCTCCACCGGGGCGGCTTCCGCCGGGTTGCGATAGGAGGCGGCGAGGTAATCGGTCGCGCCCAGAACCCGCTCGATATCGGCCTCCAGCATCGAGAAGGCGCCCGACCATTCGCCAAGCTGGCGCGGATAGAGCGTGAAGGGATCGCGGTCGAGCCGCGCGGGTTCGTTGCCCTGCTGCAGCGCCCAGCTCGCCGAGACCCCGAGCGTCAGCAGCGCGGCCACGGCCAGCCCACGCGAGGGGCGCACGCTGAAAATGCGCATCAAAATCGGTCCGAATCCGGTCGTGTCGAGATCGATCGCCTCCGACAGCGGCTTGGGATCGGAAGTCAGCCGCTGCAGCGCCACCGCCATAATGAAGAGGATCGCGATGCAGGCCCCGAAGATCACCCAGCCCTCGAAATAATGCAGAAAGCCCTCGGCCTGTTCGATCCCGTAGCTGTTGACCAGCACGCCGATCACCCCGATGCGGAAGGAATTCATCAGCACGGTGAGCGGAGCCGCCGCCAGCAGCAGCACAGCCTTGTGCCAGATCGGCCCGCGATAGAGGATCGCGAAGAGATATGAGAAGCTGAGGATCGGGAACAGATAGCGCAGCCCCGAACAGGCCTCGGCCACCTGCAGCTTGTAGATTCCGAGGTCGATCACGTTGCCCTCGAGATAGACCGGCACCCCCATCAGCGCCACGAACCAGACGCCAATCTCCGAGGAGATGGTCTGCAGGAAGATGGTCAGCTTGAGATAGACGAACTGCGGCAAGGGCAGCATGAAGATCAGATGCACCACGCCAAGCTGATGCAGCTTGCCGCGTTCCCAGCCGAAGATCGTGAGCACCACGCCGCCCACCCATATGATGAAGGCGTAGGTTACGATATCGGGGATGCGCGTCAGATTTCCCGCGATGGCCAGCAATAGCCCGAGGGTGAGGATGACAAGGCCGGGGCCGCGGTCGCGGACCACCGGCGCGGGCGGCGGCAGGCGGCGTATCTCGCGCAGGAATAGATAGAGCGAAATCAGCGGGATGAGCGGCCCGTGGCTGTATTCCGGGGTGGACCAGGCATCGGCCAGCGAGACGAAGCCGATCCAGAAGATCGGGATCGAGCCCACCAGAAGTAAAGCAAACGATAAAAGCCCCGCCGCGTTGAACGGGTGGGCAAGAACCCGTGAACCAGCCTGATTTGCTATCGACACGCTGTCACACCCCACATTACCCAATCAAACGCTTTGATGCCCCAAGGGCACTGCTTTATGCTTGGCTTTTCTACCTGACTTTTCAGGACAAGGCGATTCAAAACCGGCTGCGGGGGCGGGCAACCCCTTAGCTGAACACTTTGTTTTGTGATAGCGCACAATGCGCGCGCGTCACGGGCGAAAGACAAAACCCCGCTCCAACGTCAGGAATATCCGGTTCGAGGTGGCGCTGCCGTTGTTATCTTCGTCGCGCACCCGGTATTCATACCCCGACGACAACCGCCAATCGCGCGTGATCTCGCGGGAATATGTGGCGCGCAGATCGGCGCGGATGGTATCATTCACCTCAGGGCCGCCCGACCGGGCCAGTTCCGCGAAATTTGCTGTCAACGAAAGATCGGACAAGGAGTTGATTTCATAGCGGTAATCCACCGATGCGCGGGTGACGCGCAATTCGTTCGACCGCGTACTTGTCGTGACCTGCCTTTCAACGCGGGCCGTCAGGGAACTGCGTTTCATTTCGTGGGTGAAATTGAAACTGCCCACCGGACGGATCGTGTCCGAAACATCACTCGTGGCGCCCAGGCTGATTTCGATCGCGCCGCGCGGCAGGGTCAGGGCGCGGTTCACAAGCCAGGTGGCGGTTTGCCCGTTCACGCTTTCGCGCAGATCGAATGATGTGCCTATCGTGCCGCGGGTAAGTTCGCGGGTTAACGCGGCGCTGCCGATGATCCCGGTGTCGTCGTCGGTCTGGCGCACACCCAGAATCGTCTCATCGGTTTCGATGTCCTGGTAGCCAAGCGATACGTCAAGCGTATCGATCTTGGACAGCGCCTGCGTCAGCCCCAGGCTGATACTGCTGGTCTGACGATCGGTTTGCGGCGCGTCATCGGCGCTGTAATCTTCATAGCGCAGGGCCACCCGCGCCCTGGTTTTCGGGCCCAGGGTGAACCGTGTTGTGCCGTTTACATTGAGAACCCGGGTGTCGAACAGATCGGGATCGGTTGTGTCGCTGTAATTCCGTTCTCGGTAGCGACCGTCAACAATGAAGCCCAGCGGATCATTGATCCCCGTCTCAAAGCTGAATCGGGTCGCGATCTGTTCGCGTTCGCCCCGATCATCCAGTTTCAGATCGGTCTCATCCAGGGGATCATCCGCAAAGAAACGGTTATTATCGAACGGATCAAGAAAGTTGACCGATGTCAGATTGTATTCGGCGCTGGTGCGAAAACGGCTGTTGGTCCCTTCCCGATCATAGCTTAGCCGCGCGGTGCCATCGTCAATGGTGCGGCTGCCGCTTCCCGGCGCATCGATGGCGCGCACCACCCCGTCAAGATCGAAACGCAATGTGTCGATGGCGCGCCGGTTCTCATAGCCGAACGACAACCGGTGATCGAAAAGAACGGCGCTGTCGCTGTTGTTTGGATCAAGGTTGTAATTATCCGTCGCGCTCAGGGTGGAACTGATCCCGAAGGTCAGCACCGGGCCACCCACCTGCGGGGTACTGCCTTGTTGCGCGGGCACCGGGCCCGCGCCCAGAAAAAGCACCGACAGACATCCGGTGCCGATCAGACCATGCGTCCGTATCACCAACCCACCCTTATTCGAAAAGACGCCGCTCCGGCACAACGATCACGTCGCCCGGTGCCAGCACTGTCGTGCCGCTGATACTGTCGCTGCCGCCCATGGTGCGGTAGTTGAAACGATATGTCGCCTCTTGCCCGCTTGCGGGATCGACCCGGCGAAGCTGAATGCGTTTTTCGGCGGCAAACCGCGACAACCCACCCGCCTCGGCGAGAAATTGCAGCAGCGTGGTGCCCGGCAGAACTTCCTTGCGGCCGGGTTGGTTGACCTCGCCGACGATATAGACATTCATCAGATCGGGTACTTCTGCGACACGCGGATCCCTTGGGGCAAGGGCGGCCACCGACACCAGAACCGTCGGCTGCACGGCGAAACTGCTGGCCATCTGCGCGGCGAGGGTCCGTGCCACGTCATCAACATTTCGTCCGCCTGCCCTCAGGCTTCCCGCCAGCGGGAAACTGATCGAGCCATCCGGCAGCACCAGAACATTGCGATTGAGGTTGGCGTCTTCCAGAACCTCGACACGCAGCGTGTCGCCCGGCTGGATACGATAATTGCTTTGCGCCGAAGCGGCCCCGGCCACCCCCGCCACGAAAAGAAGCGCTGCTAGAAATCTGATCATCCCGTGCCTCTGTCCCATTCTTCGTTTTGCGTTGAAATTACAGCATTTGTCCGGCTGACAAAATACGCAAAACCACCAAAAGCCCCAGCTGCGGCGGATTTACAGCGATTTAGGGGCGTTTTTTGTCAGTTTTGCGTGCCGCCGTCCTTGGTGCCCGTGACAAGGCGTTCGATTTCCGCCTCGACCTCGGTCATGAAATCAGGTCGCGCGCCGTTGCCCACGATTTCGACCACCTTGCGAAACTGCGCCAATGCCTCGGCATCCTGTCCGCGCGCGGCGTGGATGCGGGCCAGATGATACTGCACCGATGGATCATTGGGCAGGCCTTCGGCAGCCGATGTCAAGGCCGTCAGCGCGGTGTCAAGGTCACCGCGGCGAAACGCGATCCAACCATAGGTATCCTGAAAGGCAGGCACGTTACGGTCGCGCAGGCGGCGCGCGATTTCATGTGCCCGCTCCAGGCTCTCGGCATCGTCGCGCCCGGTTGCCAGAAGGCTTGCAAGGTTATTGGCGATGATCAGGTTGTTGCTGTTGGCCGCATAAAGCTTTTCATAAATCCCGATCGCACCGGCCACATTGCCCTCGCGCTCAAGAACGCCTGCCAGCGCCCAGTTCAAACGCAGACTGTCGGGCACTTGTGCAATCCCGTCAGTCAACGCCTGTCGGGCCGCCGCGACATTTTCCTGCACCGCGTGGATATTGTAGAGCGCCAGCCAGAAACGCTGATCCTTGGGGAATTCGCTTGCCAGACCACGCAACGCCTCGGTTGCCGCGGCGACATCCCCCGTTACCGCCTGAACCGAGGCCATAAGAAACTGCGCATCGACATTGTCAGGGTTGCCCTCAAGAGTTTCGCGCGCATATTGCCGCGCGCCCTCAGTATCGCCCTGTGCCAGACGGGTGCGCACGATCGCGGCTGCGGCCCCGATCCCGCCAGATCCTTCGCCAGCCAGCGTATCAAGAAAACTCATCAATTCGTCTTCACGATCCTGCGCCGCAAGTTGACGTGCGGTCAGCCCATTCGCGATACGCTCCGCCCCTGCCCCGCCCTGATTGCGCAGGGTCTCGATGACCTGGGTCAGGCGGGGCCAATCCTGCTCGCCCACATAAACCTCGCCCAGGGCACCCAAAAGCGCGACGTTGCCGCTTACCAGACGCAGCGCGTTTATCAGCACGGTCTCCGCGGCCCGCGGTTGGCCCTGGCCGATCAGATACCGCGCGTAACGCAACGATTCATCGGGCGCATTGCCCGACGCCTCGACTGCGCGGCCCAGCATATCGGCCATCAGGTCACGGTTGCCCGCCCGTTCATGCGCCTGCGCCATCAGCGTCATCGCATCGGCATCGTTAGGTGCCTCACCAAGAACCGAACGCAAGGCAACGATCGCCTCGTCAGTGCGGTCGCTTTCGATCAGCCAGCGCGCACGCATCTTCAGCGCATCGGGTTGGCTGGCATCCTCTTGAAGCACCTCTTCGATCAGCGCGCGCGCGCCAACGTTATTGCCGGTCACGTTCAGCATCTTGGCCAGCATGACCATGATGCTGCGCCGTTCGTCCGACGGCGTCATCCCATCGATCAGCTTTTCCATTTCGGCAATGGCGGCATCCCGATCACCCAGATCGAAACGGAAACCGGCGCGCAGCGCGGTCAGCCGTTCAACCGCCGGGGGGGTGCCATTGAGGATCTCTTCAAGCTCTGCCAAGGCCGTCTCGCGGCTGCGCGCCTCGGCCAAAAACCGGATGTAGGTCACGATATCATCGACCGCGCCCGGTGTATTGACGGCGCGTTCCTTCAGAAAGGCCTGCGCCTCGTCGATCCGGCCTTGCGACACATACCATCTCACCAGGGTGGTCGGCACATTCGCGTCATCGGGGAAGCGCGTTATCATGTCTTCAAGCTGCGCACGGATTTCACCGGTCTCACCCAACTGGCTGAGCACCCCAAGCCGGATCGTATAAAGTTCGCGGGCATCCGGCGCCTCGGCCAGGGCGGCATCGATGGCCGACAGAGCGGCACCCCAGTCCTTGTTGCGTACCAGATCGTCGATGATGATCCGCCGCGCGATCATCATATCCGGGTCTTGGGAAACCAGCACCTGCGCTTTGATCACCGCCGCCCGCATCGCCGCCGGATCACCCCTGCCCACCAACGCGTCGCGGTAAGCCACCATCGTGTTGACGGCCTGCACCAGGGTGTCGTCGGGGGCAAGTTCAGCTGCTGCCGCCCCGTGGCGGCGCGCCGCCTCCCAGTCGCCCACCTCGAGCGACAGTTCGGCCAAGGCGCGCTGGCCGGGCAAACTGTCGGGGTATTGTTCGACCAGGCGCAAATACTGACCCATGGCCGCGCGTGTATTCCCGCGCGCTTGTTCGGCCTGGGCATAGTGCAGCCGGGCCTCGCGATGTGCGCCGTTCAACTTGAAAACATTGCGGAACTCGACCAAGGCGCGGTCAACATCGCCTTGTTGCAACAATTCCAGGCCGGATTTGTAATATCCATCGGCCCGCTCTTCTGCCGTGTCACAAAACGATAGCAGGCCCGCGGTCGCAAGCGCCAGGAACGTCATTTTCATCATGTCACTACTCTTGCATCCTTGCGGCCCGGCATCAACCCACCAGCGTCAGTGGTGATGACAGGCCGACCTTATCACGATCTGTCGCTTGCGGGATGGAAATCTCCGCCGTGGGGCCCTGTCAATATCCGGTACCCCGCAACACCACCGTGACCGTCTTTAGCAGAATCGAGATATCTTGCGATAGCGACAAAGCCGAAAGATAGCGGCTGTCGTATGTGGCGCGGTCGGCAAAGCAGGAGTCGTTGCGGTCCGACACCTGCCACAGCCCGGTGATACCGGGGCGCAGTTCGAAATAGGCTTTGCCTGGATAAAGCGATTCCTGTTCGACCATCATGGGGCGCGGCCCGACAAGCGACATGTCACCGATCAGCACATTCCAAAGCTGCGGCAATTCGTCCAGCGATGACTTGCGCAGGAAACACCCGACCCTGGTGATCCGCGGATCGCTTTTCAGTTTCTGATCCTCGTCCCATTCGCGCCGTGCGGCGGGGTTTTCGCTCAGATAGCGTTCCAGAAGCGCATCTGCGCCGGGCACCATGGTGCGGATCTTGATCATGTGGAAAACCCGCCCGCCGCGTCCGATGCGCTTCTGGCGATAGAACGGCCGACCGCCATCAAACGCTACGCAGGCAATCATGGCCAGCGTGATCGGAACCGAAATCGGCAGGGTCAGCAGAACAAAAAGGATATCAAGAAGCCGCTTGGCGCCATGCCGATATATCGCCCGGCGCCTTTGACCATGTTCCGGTTTGGCAGCAGCACCCCGGATCGGCGCATCAGAATAATCTCGGAAGGTCATGAAATGTCCTCAACCCACTTATCACGCGTGCCTCTACCAGTTCACCAGAATCTGAAAATCTGCTTCAATCAGACTGACGTACCAGCAGTACATAACCCGTGTCGACGCCCCCAGTCCAATGAACAATTACATGTCGCCCAAAACAAGACATAATTTCGCCAGATTCAGAAAGTATCTGCGCAAGTTCCCGAAATACTTGAATTTCTGCGGATTTTTTGCGCAGAGAAACGCCTTGCCGAAGACCGTGTCATATTGATTGTCGCCCCATTCGCAACAAACATGTCCAGTAAGAAAAACCGTTCTCGGTATAGTCTACACGATTCGCTCTGAAAAATCGTCACCCTTGTCGACGACTCGCGGTCGACCCTGAAAATCGGGCCTTGAATCGGGCAGGCAGGGCGGGTGCGGGCAAGACACAGCGGGGGTCTGGGACCATGTCGCACATGCCTGCAAGTCTATGCCCGAATCCTGTCGGGTTCGGGATGTGTTCCCATGTCTGCTGCCGACCAAAATTCTTATTCCGGCCATCAAACCGCGCGATTTGGCTGTTGCACAGTAGGCTGTTAAAGGGCAGAGGCCTAAGAACGGTAAGGGAGCGTCGCCGTCTGGTTCAGATACATATTCAACACCATATCCCGTTTATCATATGGTCGCGTCCAGACCGCAGGACCAGTTTTGAGAGAAGTACATGCGCCCTGAAATCCTTTATGCAGATTATTTCGGCTTGTCAGAGCGGCCTTTCACGCTGCTGCCGGACCCGGCGTTCCTGTTCTGGTCCAAGGAACATCGCCGCGCCTACACGATTCTGGATTATGGGATCTTCTCGCGCGCGCCCATCACAGTGGTGACGGGCGAGATCGGGTCGGGCAAGACGACCCTGGTGCAGCATCTGCTGAAGAATGCCGACGAGTCGATCGTGATCGGCCTCATCTCGAACGCGCAGGGCGGACGCGGAGAGCTGTTGCAATGGGTTCTCAACGCACTGTCGGTCGAGGTACCCAATGATGCCACCTATGTGCAAAAGTTCCAGCGGCTTCAGGATTTCCTGATCGCCGAATATGCCGCAGAGCGGCGCGTGGTCCTGATCTTTGACGAGGCACAAAACCTGTCGATGGAAGGCCTGGAAGAGCTGCGCATGCTGACCAACATCAACGCCAACAAGGACGAACTTATCCAGCTTATCCTGGTAGGGCAGCCGGAACTGCGTGACGTGATCCGCAGCCCGAAGATGAAACAACTCGCGCAGCGGGTCGCCGCAAGTTTTCATATCCCGGCGATGGACGCAGATACCGTGGCAAGATACATTCGGCACCGACTGCAAGCCGTGGGCGGGAATGGCCGGGAATTCACCGATGCGGCGTGCCGGATGGTGCATGATCAGGCGGGTGGTGTACCACGCTTGGTCAATCAGCTATGTGATATCTCTATGGTCTATGCCTGGAGCATGGATCAGAAGGTCGTCACGGAAGACATTCTACGAAACGTAATAAATGACGGGCTGTTCTTTGCGGCCACGATGGCCGCAGAAGAAGGGGATACGACATGAGCGAACTCAAATATTACTTCTCGATTTTTCTTCGACGCCTGCATTATTTCCTTATCGTCTCGGTGATGGTAACGGCCGTTTCCGTGATCGCGGCCTTCACCCTGCCGCCGGCCTATGAATCGCAGACCCGCCTGCTTCTGGAAGGGCCGCAAATTCCATCGGATCTGGCTGCCTCCACAGTATCGGTGGGGCTTGTTGAACAGCTTGAGATCATCGAACAGCGACTGGTGACACGCGCCAACTTTCTGGAAGTTGCCCGCAAACAGAACGTGTTCGAGGATATCGGCAAGATGAGCGCCGACGAGATCGTCGGAGCGATGCGCGCGCGTACGGTCTTTCAGCGGGCCGGAACATCACGCAACCCGACGCCTATCCTGACGATCACTTTTGAGGGGCGCAGCCCGCAGGTCGCGGCAGGTGTGCTGAACGAATATGTAACCCTGATCGAACAGCAGAACGTGGAATTCCGCACCGCACGCGCGGGCAACACGCTAGAGTTCTTCCAGCAAGAGGTTGCGCGGCTGGGTCAGGATCTTGATGCCCAAAGCGCCCGCATCCTGCAATTCAAGACCGAAAATTCCGGCGCCCTGCCCGATAGCCTGCAATACCGGCTCGATCAGCAGGCCACCCTGCAAGACCAGGTGCGTCAGGTTGACCGGGATATCGTCAGCCTGCGCAACCAGCGCGACCGGCTTGTGGCGATATTCAACGCCACCGGGCAGCTTACGCAGGATCAGGCGCCGTCGCGTCTTTCCCCTGACGAGCAGCGCCTGCAAGAAATGCAGGTGCAGCTTGACGAAGCGCGGTCCATCTATTCGGAAGAGAACCCGCGCGTGAAGATGCTGCAAGCCCGCATCGAACAACTGACCGAGCGTCTGGAAAGCGCCCCCAAGCCCGCCCCCGAAGAAGGGGCCGACATGCCAGAGAAACGCGCAGGATCCGCGACCCTGGATCTGCAACTCAGCGAGATAGACACCCGCATCAAGATGCTGCAAGAACAACGCACCGAGATCGAGGGTCGGCTGGAGGGTCTGGCGGCAACGCTGGAAAAAACCCCGGCAAACACCGTCACCCTTGATGAGATGACGCGCACCTATACCAACATCGAGACCCAATACAACACAGCCGTCGACCGTCTGGCACGCGCCAGCACCGGCGAGCGGATCGAATCGCTTTCGCGCGGTCAGCGGATATCGATCATCGAACCGCCTGCCACCCCGACGGAGCCAACCAAACCAAACCGGATACTGATCGCGGGGGGTGGCACGTCGTTTGGCATCATCGCCGGGATCGCCCTTATCTTCCTGATAGAGTTTCTGAACCGTACCGCCCGGCGGCCCGAAGATATCGTCAACCGTCTCGGCGTGCGGCCTCTTGCCACCATCCCCTATATGCGCAGCAGGTCCGACGTCGTCTGGAAGCGACTGGTCAAGATCACGATCTATCTTCTCATCCTCGTGGGGCTTCCCGCTGCGGTCTATGCCGTGCATCTTTATTACCTGCCGCTCGACCTTCTGGCCGACCGGGCCATGAACAAGCTGGGTGTCCGGTGGTGACCAGTCACAGCCTTATCAGGAGCATTTGATATGGAACGCATTCAAGAGGCCCTGGCCAAGGCCCGCGCACAGCGGAACAAGGACAGCGTTGCGCGCACCGAACACATTGAACCGGCCAAGCCCCGCCAGCCAATCGAAGATGCCTGGTCCGCGCTTGCGCCTCTCAAGCTGAATCGCGCCGCGCTCAAACGCAACCGGGTGCTGGCCAGCGAAATCGGGCGCGATGCCGCCCCCTATGATCTTCTGCGCACCAAGATAATCCACCAGGCGCATATCAATAACTGGCGCCGGGTGGCGATCGTCTCTCCTGACATCGGGGCGGGGAAAACGACAACTCTGGCCAATCTGGCCTTCAGTTTCGAACGGCAGCGCGACATGCGCGTGATGTGCCTCGATCTTGATCTGCGCCGTCCCACCTTGCATAAAGTGCTCGCGCAGGTACCCGACCACTCCATGGCCGATGTTCTGGATGGGCATGTGGCCTTTGCCGACCACGGGCTGCGGTTGGGCAACCGGGTGGGCTTTGGCCTGAACAACGGCCCCGCCTCCAACCCGTCGGAACTGTTGCTAAGCCGCGCGGCGCGGGATGTTCTGGATCAGATCGAAAGCGATTACGCGCCCGATCTGACGCTTTTCGATATCTCGCCGCTCAATGTCAGCGATGACAATATCGCCTTCCTGCAGAACGTCGATTGTGCGGTGATCATTGTCGCGGCCGAATCCACCCCGATGGGCCGCATAGACCAGGCGGAACGGCAGGTGGCGGAACTGACCAATGTGATGGGGATCGTGCTGAACAAATGCCGCTATTTCGGTGATGCCGAAGGCTATGAATACTACTGATCAGCAGGACCATGGAATGATGCCCAGTATCGCGATCATCATCCCGCATTATAATGACGTGGTACGGTTGGGGCGCTGTCTTGCGGCGCTGGCGCGAAATGATCTGGCGGGCTGTGAAATTGTTGTGGTGGATAACGGCTCCACCCAGTCCCTGACCGACGTCATGCGGGATTTCCCGGATATCCGCTTTGTCACCGAACCGCAAAAAGGTGCGGCGGCGGCGCGCAATCGCGGGGTGCATGAAACAACTGCCCCCTGCCTGATGTTCATCGACGCCGATTGCCTGCCCGCACCCGATTGGGTCAGCACCGGCCGCATGGTTGCCGAGACCGCCGATCTGATCGGCGGTCGGGTCGAGGTGTTTGACGAAACCCCGCCGCCGCGCAGCGGGGCCGAGGCGTTCGAGGCGATCTTTGCCTTCGATTTCCGGAATTACATCGAGGTGCAGGGGTTTTCGGGCACCGGCAATCTGATCACAAGGCGCGATGTCTTCAACGACGTCGGCCCGTTCCGTGGCGGCATATCCGAAGATCGCGACTGGTCGTTCCGCGCCACCGCCAAAGGCTATCGGCTTGCTTACGAAGACGGGCTGCGGGTAGGCCACCCGTCGCGGTCTGACTGGCCGACACTTCGGGGTAAATGGCGGCGGATCACGCAGGAAATGTTCGGCCAGACCGGGGGCGGCGCGGGCGCGCGGCTGAAATGGGCGCTTAAAGGGCTGATGATGCCGCTGAGCATTCTGGCGCATCTGCCAAGGGTGCTGCAAAGCCCGGCGCTTTCGGGTGCGGGCGAACGATGGCGCGCCGCCGCCACGCTGGTTCGTTTGCGACTTTTGCGCATGGTCTGGATGCTGCGTCAGGCAATGGGCCTGGGCATCTGAGGCCAAAACGAAAGGGCCGCGCAGGGCGGCCCTTTCGGTAACATAAAATGCTGGTTCGCGTTACGCAGCCTTGCGACGACGGCGCAGCGCCGCGACCCCGCCAAGCGCAGTCAGCAGCAGCAGACCGCCAGCGGGCAGCGGGACAGCGGCAATCGTTTTGGCATCGAACGACGTACGTTTACTTGATGCCGTAATTTCGATGACTTGCGTGATCGAGAAAGGCGAGCTGAGCGCAAAGCTGTCAAACTCGGTCCCACCCCAAGAAAAGGCTGATCCCGATCCCGTATTGGTTGCCGTGATGGTCGACCCGATTTGCTTTCCTGTTCCAAACAGAGTGTTCATGTTATCGACATAGGAAGATATCGAGATCGTATCGCCAAGAGCGGTACCGTTCACGTTAAAGGAAAGCTGGCTGAGAAG
This sequence comes from Paracoccaceae bacterium, assembly GCA_014359745.1. Taxonomy (GTDB): domain Bacteria; phylum Pseudomonadota; class Alphaproteobacteria; order Rhodobacterales; family Rhodobacteraceae; genus JACIYW01. The sequence goes on from JACIYW010000031.1 coordinate 12,407, forward strand.
CGGAGTTGCCGCAGCACCAGTATAACCTGTATCGGATACGCGAATTGTCAGCTTGCTTCCCGCCGCGCCGCCCGTGATGTCAAGAGCTACCGAGTTCAGCTCTGATTCGGTGGCAAGATCGAAGCTCGAAGCCACAAATGAATTAACGGTGTAGCTTCCGATCCCGGTCGCGAGCGTACCCACCGAGCCAGTACCAGACAATGACGACTCAACACCCGCAATGCTCGAGTCATCGAATTCGACCGTCAGCGCTTGGGCGCCCGCCGCCGACAGGGCCATCATCGACCCGACCGCCAGCGCGCCGACGGTGCCCTTGCTTAGAATGTTACCCATGAAACCCACCTTTTTCTTCCTTCAAACGATTTTCTTCCACTTCTAAAGACTACGCCAACGGCTGCGTTTTGAAAACAAAAAACGACAGCTTCGGCCAGATTTCACCACATTCTTGCCCCAATTCTGGTTTTCGGCACGCAGGACGCACAGCCATGGCGGGACTTTAGCGGGGCGGCTTGTAAATCCCTGCATCAATTTCAAAGTCAGGGCCAGATTGTTCCCAATCCAGGAACAAACCAGATTCTGGCAAGGCATCATGCAGGCCGGGATTGCGAATCATCCTTGTCGAACCACATGTGGAAACGACCGCAAGGGGGAAGATCGCCGCTGCGCATCAGGCGCGGGAATTGCCCGCAAACCTGCCTGCGATCAGCGGCGATGGCCCGCAGGCCAAACCGAAGTGCCTATTCCCGGTGTGCCGTCGGCAGGCTTATCGTGGTGATCCGGGGGGCCTCCCCCACCGGTCGCTCGACCACATGGCGCACCGCGACCCATCCTGCGGCGGTCCTCAACCGCCCCGCCGCATCAAACCGCAGGGCCGCCCCCGCCCCCTGCCGATCCCAGCCCTGCAAAGCCCCCATGGCGTCATAGCGATAGACATCCCGCCAATCGCTTTGCGCGAACAGAACCGGGTCGGCATAGCCCCCCTCGGGCACCCGGAAATCGCGGCTCTCGATCCGCATCTCTCCATCGGGGCCGGGGCCGTAGCGCCGCACCTCATGCTGCGGCAGCAGGATCGAAATCAGCCCCGGCATGCTGTCGTGATCGCCGCTGCGCGCGAACACCCCGATATCCACCCGGTTCGAAAGAATGTCGGGGCGGCCCGGCACCGGGCGCGGCGCTTGCCATTCCAGCGTGATGCGCGCACGCAGGCCGCGCGCGTCCAGCGGCTCGATCCTTGTGCGGGCCGGGTCGCCGCGCAGAACCCGCCAATGAAACTCCGGCGCACGGGCTTGCAGATCGCGCGTCGCCTCGACCGAAACCACCATGCTGCGGCGCCATGCATGACTGCGCCAGATCCGGGCGATGGCCACGGGCGTGTCAAACAGCCGCTCGCTCAGCCCTTCGCCGAAATAATCGATGCCCTCGATGGCCTCGTCCTCTTCCAGCACCGCCATCCGCACCAGCGGCGGCACCGTCGCGGGGGTCAGGGCATTGGCCAGTTGCACCATGCGCACCAGGTTGATCTGGTCGCGCGGAATGACTGAAGGATGCGCCAGCCCCGAGCGATAGGCCTCGCGGCTTAGCACCGGGGCAAGGCTGCGGCGAAAGATCATCTGCACCGTGGCCGCCAGAAGCTGGGTCTCATACAGAAACGCCTTGGTTTCGGGGTGCAGCGCCGCAAGGATCATCGCCAGTGCCCCCAGATGCGGCCGGTCCGACCCCGATGATCCCTGCGAGACGAAGAAGAACGGCGTGTTGGCGGGGATAAGGTCGCCATGTTCGGGGTCGTGGTCGCGATGCTCGGGATAGACGTGGATCTGCCCGGCAAGGTAGTTCTGGTAAAGGGTCAGCGGCCCCTTGTCCTCGGTCAGCGCCAGGCGCGGTAGCGACCGCCAAAGTGGCCCTGCGCGGACCGCGGTTGAGGAATTGCCGATAAGCGGAGCCTCAAAGATCACCGGCCCGGCAAGCCCGTAATCAAGCCCGTCCGCGCGCGCCGCCTCGTCATAGGCCACATGGGTTAGCTGCGGATGCGCGTCGGGTGGCAGCCGGGAATGGCCGCGATCGCGGTTCTCGTAAAGATCGCCATGATTGCCCGCCGCCCGGCCCTCAAAAACCATCTGCCAAAGCAGTCGGTGCGCCGGGTCGCGCAGATCGGCCCCCAGCACCGGCTCGCTGGTCTCGGGGATTTTCACCCGCGCCAGCAGCCGCCCGCCCGGCCCCAGCGGCAAGAGCGCCGCGCGGCGCACCAGAACCACACCGTCGCGGGCCACGCCCTGTGCCAGCGCCGCGCGGGGCATCAGCCCCAGCCCGGCCAGACCCCGGATCAGCGCGCGGCGGGTAATGGCAAGGGGCATGGACGGCTGGCTCCGGCAAGGGCAAAAGCGGCCCATGCGGGCCATGGCCCATCCTGTGCGCAGGCGCCGCGCCACGCAAGAAGGGAGTTTGGATGCGCGCAATGCGGGGCAAGGATCGCAGCGCAGTCATGGTTGGCGTGGTACCCTGCGACCAGTCAGGATGCTGGCAGTCAGGATGCAGGGCCTATCGCCTGTCCAACCGATGGCCCCTTGCAGGCCCCGGCTTTGGCCGTGATCCCACGCCTGCGAAAGGGGCCTGAACCTTTGCCGCCGTCACCTCCAGCAGAAACTCCGACCGGGCAAAGCCCGACACGATCAATAGCTTCGAAGTGGGCCGCGCGAGGGAGGGCATCATCCCGAGGCATATGCACATTCAGCTCCACTGGTTTATGAGTGCGGCACCCCGAAGGTCACACATGCTGCCCCGACAACGGCACACCACGCCCCAGGACGCCACCTTTTCCGCCCCGCCCCATCCTTTGCAGTTGACGGCACCGACAAAGCCACCCTAAACCCCGATCAGGTCGCCCAAAGCGCCCTGGCCCCGTAGCTCAGCTGGATAGAGCAACCGCCTTCGATACTGGAGTGCCCGGCGGGAAACCCCCGGTGCAGAACCTGTCAAATTCGGGGAAACCTCTGCCCAGGTCGGCGTGGCAATCCCGAGCCAAGCCCGGACAACCGTCCGGGAAGGTGTAGAGACTGGATGGCAGGCACCTAAAGGCCCCGGTTCACAGAGCCCGGTCAGCCAAAGGTGAAGGGACAGTCCAGACCACAAAGCCGCGTTTCGGGCGCGGTGGCGGCGAAAGCCGTAGTGGCAGGCTAAGCGGTCGGTCGCAGGTTCGAATCCTGCCGGGGTCACCAACGCCTCTAACGACACCTTGAAATGTGCCCGGCGCGCAAAAGCGTGCAGCCGACGGGCCACCCACCATCTTACAACACATACCGGCTGAGATCCGCGGATCGGGAAAGTTCTCCCAGATTTTGTTCCACAAACCCCGCATCCACGACAACCGCCTCGCCACCCCGGTCAGGGGCGGCGAACGACAGTTCCTCGAACACCCGTTCCATCACCGTGTAAAGCCGCCGCGCGCCAATGTTTTCCACGCTTTGGTTGACCTCGGCGGCGATGCGGGCCAGCGCCTTGATTCCGTCTTCGGTGAAGGTGACGGTGACATCTTCGGTGCCCAGAAGGGCTGAATATTGCCGGGTCAGGGCGTTGTCGGTTTCGGTCAGGATGCGGACGAAATCGGCCTCGGTCAGGGCGCGCAGCTCCACCCGGATCGGCAGGCGGCCCTGCAATTCGGGCAGCAGATCCGACGGTTTGGCAATGTGGAAGGCGCCGGAGGCGATGAAAAGAATGTGGTCGGTGCGGACGGGGCCGTGTTTGGTGGATACGGTCGTGCCCTCGATCAGGGGCAGCAGATCGCGCTGCACGCCTTCGCGGCTGATATCGCCGCCACGCGCATCCGCGCGGGCGCAGACCTTGTCAATCTCGTCGATGAAGACGATGCCGTTTTCCTGAACGGAGTCGAGCGCCGCGCGCGTCACCGCCTCGTCATCCAGCAGCTTGTCGGCCTCTTCAGATATCAGAAGATCATAGCTGTCGGCCACGCGCAGGCGTTTGCGGGTGGTGCGCCCGCCAAAGGCCTTGCCGAAAATCTCGCCCAGATTGGGCATGTTCGCGCCGGGCTGGCCGGGTATTTCGAACATCGGCATCGGGTTTGATGTGTCGGCCACGTCGATTTCGATCATCGTGTCGTCAAGTTTGCCGGTCTTGAGCTTGCGGCGGAACATCTCGCGCGTCTGGTCGCGGGCGCCCTCGCCCGCGATGGCGGCGATCACCCGGTCTTCGGCGGCCTGATGGGCGCGGGCCTTGACATCCTCGCGCATCGTCTCGCGGGTCATGGCGATGGCGCTGTCGGTCAGGTCGCGGATGATCTGCTCGACATCGCGCCCGACATAGCCCACTTCGGTGAACTTGGTCGCCTCGACCTTGATGAAGGGCGCGCGGGCGAGTTTGGCGAGGCGGCGCGAGATTTCGGTCTTGCCGACGCCGGTCGGGCCGATCATCAGGATGTTCTTTGGATACACCTCATCGCGCAGGTCCGCGCCCAGTTGCCGACGGCGCCAGCGTGACCGCAGGGCAACGGCCACCGCGCGCTTGGCCTCTTTCTGGCCGATGATGAAGCGGTCAAGCTCTGACACGATTTCGCGGGGGGTGAGGGTGGTCATGCGGTCCTCAATTCAGGGGTGTGGCGCGGGCGGCGGGTGCGGGAGCCTCCGGCGGGCGTATTTGGGCCAAGATGAAGATCAGGGCGCGGGAATGGTTTCCACCGTCAGCCGACCGTTGGTATAGACGCAGATATCGGCGGCGATTTCCATGGCGCGGCGGGCGATGGCCTCGGCATCGAGGTCGCCATCCATCAAGGCGCGGGCGGCGGCGAGCGCATAGTTGCCGCCCGATCCGATGGCGGCCACGTCATGTTCGGGTTCCAGCACATCGCCCGCGCCGGTGATCACGAACAGCTCGCGCCCGTCGGTGACGATCAGCATCGCTTCAAGCTTTTGCAGGTATTTGTCGGTGCGCCAGTCCTTGGCCAGGTCGACCGAGGCGCGCATCAACTGGCCTGGCGTCGCCTCCAGCTTGGCCTCCAGCCGTTCCAGCAGGGTGAAGGCATCGGCGGTGGACCCGGCAAAGCCCGCCACCACGTCATAGCCGCCGGGCGACAGGCGCCGCACCTTGCGGGCGCTGCCCTTGATCACCGTCTGGCCAAGGCTGACCTGCCCGTCGCCCGCCACCACCACGCGCCCGCCCTTGCGCACGCCGATGATCGTGGTGCCGTGCCAGCCGGGGAATTGTGTCTGGGTCATTGTTTGCTCCATCCTTGGGGGTGATATGCGTGTTGCGGGCCATGCATGCAAGCCTTGCCCTGCACATCGGCTGGCGGCTAATGTCTGGCGATGGCAGGAGAGCAGGTACTGTGGCTTTATCTTGACCCCGGCACATTGGCGGATGTGGCGGCGGGGCGACATAATTTCTTTGGCCGGGTGATCGCGGCGGTCACGGCGCGCGGCTGGCGGGTTGAATTGCGCGAAAGCACGCTGGCCGAACGGGTGCAGGCGCCGTTGCGCGCGGGCTATGCGCTGTTTCACATGGAAGAACCAACGCATCCCGGCGCGCTGACCTGTCGGCGCACCTATACCGGCGCGTTCTGGCATATCGAGGCGGTCGCGGCGCGCTGGGACTGGCCGGTGGCACGCGCCACCTATCGCCCCGATCCGGTCCGGCGCGAAAAGGCGCGGGAATTCGCCGACCGGCTGCGCAGGCGGCTGGGGGCCGAGGCGGGGCAAGAGGCCGGGGCGGGCACGGAACCGTCGGGGGCGTTCATCTATGTGCCCTTGCAGGGGCGGCTTCTGGCGCAGCGCAGTTTTCAGGCAGCCAGCCCCGTCGAGATGCTGCGCGAGACGCTTGCGCGCACCGACCGGCCCATCCTTGCCACCCTGCACCCCAAAGTGACCTATAACGATGAAGAGCGGGGCGCGCTGCGCGATCTTTGCGCGGCTTCCCCGCGTTTGCGCGTGCAGGCGACCGGGTCAGAGGCGGCGTTGCGTGCCTGCAAGATGGTGGTCACCCAAAACAGCGGCCTGGCCTTCCATGGCTATGCGTTCCACAAACCCGCCGTGCTGTTCGCGCGGGCCGATTTCCACCATATCGCCGGATCGGTCCCCGAGGTCGGGGCAGAGGCGGCTTTTGCCCGGCTGGACGGGCCGCCGCCCGATTTCGACGATTATCTGTATTGGTTCCTGCAACTGCAGGCGATAAATGCCGGGCGCGATGATTGCGGCGACCGGATCGTCAAATCCCTGCGAGGCCACGGCTGGAAAATATGAAGGGGCACCCGAAGGTGCCCCAAAACCCACCGCCCGAACCTGTCACCTGTAGCGATCAGATCTCGCCGTCGATCCAGCTTTGCAGCGCGGCTTTGGGCGCGGCGCCAACCTTGTTCGACACCGGCTTGCCATCCTTGAACAAGAACAGCGTCGGGATGCCGCGCACACCCATCTGGGCAGGCAGGTCGGGATTGTCATCGACATTGACCTTGACGATTTTCACCCGGCCTTCGTAATGCTTGGAAAGTTCTTCCAGCGCCGGGCCGATCTGTTTGCACGGCCCGCACCATTCTGCCCAGAAGTCCACGACCACGGGGATGTCGGAATTCCTGACCTCTGCGTCGAAGGTGGCATCGGTCACGGGAAGGGTTGCCATATCGGTGTCTCCTGTATGACTGTTCGGCCCTGAACCTATGGACGGGCGCGGCGAACGTCAAGGCAGGGTGGTCGCGGCAAAGGCCGCGTTCACGAGATCGCGAGGCAGGGCCATCAGTTCCGCCGTCCGCGTCCACAGGATCGCGGTCTCGATGCGCCGGTCGGGATAGATCAGCGCCAGCGCCGCCGCATAGGCCCCCATCTGCCGCAACAGCCCGTCGGGCACATCGGCGGCGCTTGCGGGCACAAGGGTGTTGGATTTGTAATCGACCACCAGCACATGATCATCGCCCACGATCAGCCGGTCGATGGTGCCTGCCAGCGGGCGGGCGCCCGTTTGCGGCAGATGCGCGGTGATATCCACCTCGGCCAATGTGCCGGGGGCAAACAGCGGCGCAAGCGCGGGCGCGGTCAGGACCGCCGCCGCCTCGGCCAGCAGCGCTGCATCCTCATGGCCGGTCAGGCTTGTGGCGATCGCGGGCCAGTCGGCGCGGGGCCAGGCGGGCAGATGTTCCAGCAAACGGTGCAGCCGCGTGCCCCGGTCAAGTGCTGTCGCGCTGTCCTGGCCGTCGCCGGGCAGGGCCTTGGCCCCGCCAAGATCGGAGGGCGACAGCGGTTCCGCCGGGCGCGCGGCCTCGGGCGCGGGGCTGACGGCCCATGGGGGCGGCGGATCGGCCCGCGGCGGGGCCTGCGGGGAAGGGGCGGCGGCATCGGGTGGCCATGGCCCAGCCGACAGGCGCAGGCCAAGGCCGGTGGGCATCGGGGCCGGCACCGCACCGGCGATATCCATTGCCTCATGGATGCGCGCATACCAGCTTTTGCCCGCATCGCCCACGTCACCGGCAGCACAGACGATCAGCCATTTTTCGGCGCGGGTGATCGCCACATAAAGCAGGCGCAGCCGTTCCTCTTCCTGGCGCGCGGTGATGCCGTCCTGCGCGGCTTTGACGATCTGCGGGCTTTCGTCGGCCCCGGTTTTCCACAGCGCGGTGCCGCCCGGTGCCACCAGCACCTCGCCCGCCTGCGGCGGCTTGCGCACCTGCGTTTCGGGCAGGATCACCACCGGGGCTTCCAGCCCCTTGGCGCCGTGCACGGTCATCACCCGGATCCGGTCACCGGCGCTGTCGGGGCGGCGCTTTACCTCGACATCCTCGGCCTCCAGCCATGTGAGAAAGCCGGTCAGGCTGGGCACTTCGGTCTGTTCATAGGTCAGCGCCTGCGACAACAGCGCGTCGATGCCGTCTTCCACCTCTGGCCCCAACCGCGCCAGCAGGCGTTTGCGCCCGTCATGACGGGTCAGGATGCGGTCGATCAGATCGTAGGGGCGCAGGAAATCGGTCTGGTCGCGCAGGTCGGTCAGCGTATCAAGCGCCGACGACGGGTGATCGCGCAGCGCCGCCCACAGATACCCGTTGCGCGGCCGGGCAAGGCGGTAAAGCGCATCCTCGGACCAGCCGAACAGCGGTGATCGCAACGCGGCGGCCAGCGACAGGTCATCCTCTGGCGTTGCCAGAAACGCCAGCAGCGCGGATATATCGCGCACCGCCAGTTCCGCCCCCAGTTTCAGCACATCGGCCCCGGCAATCGGCAGGCCCTGCGATTTGCAGGCGCGGATGATCTCGTGGAACAGATCGCGGCGGCGTTGCACCAGGATCAGGAAATCACCGGCCCGCAACGGCCGCGCGCCATTCCCATCGGGGATCTGTGTGCCCGCCGCGATCAGCCGCGCGATTTCAGCCGCGATCTGGCGAGCCAGCACCGCGTTTTCATGGGTGTCGGAGCGCAGGTCGACCGGATCGAACCATTGCCCCTGTTCCGGCTTTTCGGCCTTTTCCACCGGCGGCCACAGATCGACGCGGCCCGGCAGATCGGCGAAAAACGCGCGGTGGCGCACCTCCCCCCCCAGGCCGGTGCCGCGCGCCGCGTCAAAGGTGGTATCGACCAGCCGCAGGATCGGTTCGGCCGAACGGAACGAATATTCCAGCAGCATTTCCTCAAGCCGCACCTGCACCGCCGCCAGCCGGTCGCGAAACTGGGCCTGCATCGCGTCAAAGGCGCGCAGATCGGCGCCCTGAAACGAATAGATCGACTGTTTCTTGTCGCCCACCACAAAGATCGTGCGCGCGTCCCCCCGGCGCGCGTCGTGGGCGCCCTCGCCGGCGGTGAATTCCTGCGCCAGCAGTTCGATCACCCGCCATTGTTCGGGGCTGGTGTCCTGCGCCTCGTCGATCAGGATATGATCGATGCCGCCATCCAGCCGGTACAGCACCCACCCCGCAACCCCCGGATCGGTCAGGAGCAGGCGGGTGCGGTGGATCAGATCGTCGAAATCCAGCCAGCCGCGCGCGGCCTTGGCCGCGTCATAGGCGGGCAGAAAGGCGGCGGCGAATGCGTGCAGCGCCAGCGTCTTTTCGGCCGCCGCCAGCGCGATGCGGCGGGGCCGCGCCGCCTCTACCCGCGCCATCAGCTTGTCGAGGCGCGGCATCAGATCGGTGATTTGGTCGCGGGTGCCCTTGGTGGGAAAGCTGCCGATCTTGGCGGTGAACGGGGCCTTTGCGCCCTTTCCGGTCAGAAATACGGATTCAAGCACGGCCAGATCGGCCAGATCCGGCGTGGCGGGCAAGGGGCGCAGCTTTGCCGCCGCTTTCACATCGTTGGCCGATCCGGCCCGCAGCGCGGGCAGAAGTCGGGCGATGATATCGGCCTCATCCCCCAGAAACACATCGGCCAGCAGCGCCGCCGTATCATACCCCGCGGGCAGGTCGAAAAGATCCAGCGCCCGCGCCCGGTCCAGCGGGTGCGTGAACCCGGCGCGGTGGCGGGTGACCTCGGCGGTCAGGCGCAGGAAATCCTCGCCGGTGTAATGGCGGGCGATGCCGTCGATCAGGGCGCCTTGCGGGCCATCGGCCAGCGCCTCGACCACCTCGCCGCGCAACAGGGCGGCGGTGCGGTCGTCCATCTCGGAGAATTGCGGCGACACGCCCGCTTCCAGCGGGAAGCGGCGCAACAGGCCCGCACAGAACGAATGGATGGTCTGGATGCGCAGCCCGCCCGGCGTCTCTATCGCGCGCGCGAACAGCCGCCGCGCATCGCGCAGCCGCGCCGCGTCAATCGCCCCGTCGGCGCCAAGATCGCGCAGCGCCGCGCGCAGTGCGCCCTCTTCCAGCATCGCCCATGCGCCCAGGCGGCGGAACAGGCGGTTCTGCATCTCGGAGGCGGCCGCCTTGGTATAGGTCAGGCACAGAATGTGCTGGGGCGCGCATCCCGCCAGCAACAGCCGCGCCACCCGGTCGGTCAAGACCCGCGTCTTGCCCGATCCGGCATTGGCCGACAGCCAGGTGGAGGCGGCGGGGTCCGCGGCCTGCACCTGCCGTTCGGATGCGGCGTCGCGGCTCATTCCCCGTCCCCTTCTCCAACCGTTTCGGGCACCGAACCATCCGACATTTCCCATTCGCCGAACCGCGCAAGGTGATCGTAATCGCCGGGAAACCGTTCCTCGAACACCGCGCGCCGGGCGATATAGCCCTGATCGTGCCGCCCGTACCGCCCGATCAGCTTGCCCAGATCCACCCAGGCGTCATCGGCCAGGCCTTCGGTCATCTCGGTCGATACCTCCTTGGGGGTGGACCCCAGGCCGATATAGGTGATGCGCGACACCGGCAGCGGGCCAAGGGCCGCAAACGCCCCGCGTTCGGCCATCGCCGCCTCCAGCAGCAACTGCTTGTCGAAATGTTCCTGCTGCGCGACCGTGGGCGGCGTGCCGGTCTTGTAATCCATCACATGCAGCGTTCCGTCGGGATCAAGATCGATCCGGTCGGGTTTCGCCGTCAGCCGAAACCGCTGACCCGAGGGAAGCCCGGCCAGATCGACACCGCCGGCCTCCTCGATCAGAACCGGGGTGCCGGGGCGCGTGGCCTCCAGCGCCAGAAACCAGTCGGCCACCCGGTCAAGGCGGGCGTGCCACAGGCGCCGGGCGGCGGGCCAGGGTATTTCGGCCGCCAGAACCTCGGCGGTGATCGCCATCAGGCGGGCGCGGGCCTTTGCCGGGGGTTCGGGCAGCGGTTCGGGCCTGCGTTCGCGCACGAACCGCTCTATGATCTTGTGCAGAACCGATCCGCGCAGCAGCGCATCGGGCGCGGGGCGCAGCGGATCAAGCCGCCGCAAGCGCAGGATGCGCTTTGCATAGATCGCATAGGGGTCGCGGATCAGCCGCTTGATGTCTGTCACCGGCAGTTCGGTGGGCCGCGCATCCACCGGCGGACGCGGGGCGGGGCGGGCGGCGGGCGGCACCGGGGTGTAATCCGCTTCCAGCCGCGCGGCCAGATCCAGCCAGCCGCGCCCGCGCGCGCGCATCCCGGCCAACGCCTGCGGCCCGTTCTGCGCGCCCAGCCCCCCCAGCAGGTTCATCAGCCGGTTCAACCAGCGCGACGGCACGGTTTCCGCCTCGGCATCGCGCAGGGCGCGGGTGATCATCACCTCGGGCGCATTGACGGCCTGCTGATAATCATGCGCCGACAGCCCGATCTGGCGTTCGGGCAGCAGCAACCCCACATCATGGCGCATCTTGCGGTTCAGCCATGGATCGGGCGTCGGCGCGGCGGGCCAGACGCCATCGTTCAGCCCCCCCAGGATGACCAGTTCCGCGCCCTGCACCCGCGCCTCCAGCGTGCCCCAGATCATGATGCGCGGATGCGGCGTGACGGCATCGCGCACCACGCCGCCCTGAAGGATGGCCCCCAACAGCGCGTCATGATCGGCGGCGGTCATGGTGCCGCCATGCGCGGCCTCGGCGACCAGATCGTCAACGACCTCGCGCGCCTTGGCCCCGGCCGCCTTCTGCCACAAGGCGCCGCCGCCGGTGCCGTCGGGGCCATTGGCGATCCGTTCGGCCAGGGCAAGGTGTTGGGCGACGTGTTCGGCCAGGGGCGCCGCCCCGGCCATGGGTTCGGCGATCACCCCGGCCAGCCAATCCACCCACCGCGCGCGCCCTTCGACGGGGCGGCGCGCGGCCCAGCGCCGCAGCCCCGCCTCATCGGGGAAGGCCGGGCCTTTGCGCCGCAGGTCAAGTTCCAGATCGCGGGTATGCAGCAGATGCGCGCCCCGGTCGCCCGCCGAATGGGTCAGCGGATGTTTGAGAAGGACCAGAAGCGCCTCTATCGTCAGCCGCTGGTGCCGCAGCGCCGCCACATGCCGCAGGAACCGCCCCGGCGCCGACAGGGGCAGGGGCCGGCCGGCGCTGTCATCGGGCAGGATCCCCCAACGATCCAGCGCCGCCGTCACCTGCCGCGTCAACCCCCGGTCGGGGGTGATCAGCGCCGCCGTCACCCCGTCTTCGGCGGCGCGCCGCAGGCGCAGCGCGATGGCCAGCGCCTCGGCGCGCGGGGTCGGGGCCTCGACCAGGGTGATGGCGCGGGTGGCGCCGGTCACGTCGG
>JACIYW010000032.1 GCA_014359745.1 Paracoccaceae bacterium
CACCCGACCTCTTCGTCATAGGTCAGGGCGAAATGCAGCGGCCGCGCCAGCGGCTGCGCGGCAAAGCGCGGCGCCATGGCCAGACAGGCGGCGATGAACCCTTTCATGTCGCAGGCGCCGCGCCCGTAAAGCCGCCCCTCGGCGGCGCGCAGGGCAAAGGGATCGGATGTCCATTCCCCGGCGGCCACCGGCACCACATCGGTATGCCCCGACAACACGATGCCGCCGTCGCCCTCTGGCCCGAGCGTGGCAAAAAGATTGGCCTTGCCCCCCGCGTCATCATGGCCGAACGTCAGCCGCGCCCCCGCCGCGCGCAGGTGATCGGCGGCATAGGCGATCAGATCAAGGTTGCTGTCGCTCGAAACCGTTGGAAAGGCGATCAGATCGCCCAGAATCCTGACGGTCCGATCCAGCAACGCATGGCTCATGATTTTACATACATCTGCCGGGGCCGGGTGCACAGGCATTCCGCCGCGCCCTCGGCGCGGATCAGGATGCTTTCGGTGATTTCCAGCCCCCAATCCTTCATCCACAGGCCGGGCATGAAATGAAACGCCATCCCCGGTTTCAACTCGGTGTCGTCATTCTCGCGCAGCGATATGGTGCGTTCGCCCCAGTCGGGCGGATAGCTGAGGCCGATGGAATAGCCGCAGCGCGCGCCCCGCTCTATCCCGATGCGTTCCAGCGGTTTGGCCAGCGCATGCGCGATATCGCTGGCGCGGTTGCCCGCGCGCGCGGCATCCAGCCCCGCCTCCATCCCCTCGATCAGCGCCGCCTCGGCATCCAGCATGTGCTGGGGCGGCGTGCCCAGATAGACGGTGCGCGACAGCGGCACATGATAGCGTTTGTAACAGCCGGCAATCTCGAAAAACGTGGCCGCGTCCCGCTCGAACGTGCGCACATCCCAGGTCAGATGCGGCGCGGCGGCATCGGCGCCCGATGGCAGCAAGGGCACGATCGCCGCGTAATCGCCGCCGTCATCGCCCACGCCGCGCAGCGCATCGCCGTAAATCTCGGCCACCAGATCGTTCTTGCGCATGCCGGGTTCCACCCGCTGCACGATCCCTTCGATGATCTTGTCCGATATCAGCGCGGCCTTGCGCATGAAGGCGATCTCCTCGCCCGATTTCACCCCGCGCTGCCAGTTCACCAGCGCGGTGGCATCGACCAGATCGGCCTCGGGCAATTCGCGCTGCAGAACCAGATAGGCCTTGGCCGAAAAATAATAATTCTCCAGCTCCAGCCCGACGCGCTTGTCGCCATAACCCATGTCGCGGATGATCAGCGCCAGCATCTCCATCGGGTGGCGTTCGGTCGATTGCACGAAGATGTCGGCATAGGGATAGACGCGGTCATCGGCCATCCACACCGTGCGCAGCGCGCCATTGGCATCCTGATTGCGGCCCCACCAGATCGGATCCTGATCGTGGAACACGATCACACCCTGATGCACATAGAACGACCAGCCGTCATAGCCGGTCAGCCAGGCCATGTTGGACGGGTCTTCCACGAACAGCACATCAATCCCCGCCGCGTCCATCGCGGCGCGGGTCAGGGCCAGTCGGCGGTCGTATTCGCCCTGCGTGAACGGAAGCTCGAATGCCGGCATGATTGCTCCGGGTTGGGGTAAGGCAGCCGGTCCGACATGGCCCGGCATCCCCCGACTCTGCGCGAAAACCCCCGCCAAGAAAAGCGAAACCTGCGCGGCGCGCGGCCCGGCGGCGGAAAGGGGGTGCGTACGCTCGGGTCGGGACCAATGCCAGACCATTGCCAGACCAAAACCCCCCCCCCTTTTCCGGGCACCGGGTGCCGCCAATGGCGGGCGCCGATTCGGTCCCTGCGACAAAAAGTCCCGACACTTGTGACCGCGCCGCCGGGGCATCGCAGGCCCGGTCACAAGGATCACCGCCGCCGGATCGATGGGCACCCGCCGCCCCGCGCAAAGCGGTGCGGCACGGCCTGCAATACTGTGATTTGCTTTTTGTCTTTGGACTTTGCGGCGTTTTTCGCTGCAACGGCGCATCACGCTTGTAAATCTATTTACCATTTCAATGCCAAAAACGTCAAATTATTTACAGTAAAAATGTTATTTTAAAAGGTGTTATTGTGAAATGATCTGAATTGCGCCATAGTGTATTGGTTCCACGCAGGCCTTGGTGCTGCATGCTGCAAAACCAGGGCGCAATCAGAACGAATGGGAGGATGATCATGTCTAAACTGCACTTCACGCGGCGCCGCCTGATCGGCACCGGCGCCATGGCCGGGGCCGGTCTGGCCATGCCGACGATCTTTACCGGCGCATCATGGGCGCAAAGCCAGGGCGGTTTCACCAACGCCCCCACCGGCGGCACCGTGACACTGGGTTTCAACGTCCCCCAAACCGGCCCCTACGCCGATGAGGGCAAGGATGAACTGCTCGCCCAACAGCTTGCGGTCGAGCATCTGAATGGCCAGGGCGACGGCGGCTGCCTGAATACCTTCAGCTCCAAGGCATTGAAAGGTAACGGCATTCTTGGCAAGAAGGTGCAGTTCGTTACCGGCGACACCCAGACGAAATCCGACGCCGCGCGCGCCGCTGCCAAGTCGATGATCGAAAAGGACGGCGCTGTCATGATCAACGGCGGCTCGTCTTCGGGCGTCGCCGTGGCCGTTCAGGGCCTGTGCCAGGAAGCCGGGATCATCTTCATGGCCGGCCTGACGCATTCCAATGATACAACCGGAAAAGACAAGAAAGCCAACGGTTTCCGCCATTTCTTCAACGCCTACATGTCAGGCGCAGCACTGGCGCCGGTGCTGGCCAACACCTATGGCAAGGACCGTCGCGCCTATCACCTGACCGCCGATTACACCTGGGGCTGGACGCAGCAGGAATCCATGGTCAAGGCGACCGAGGCGGTTGGCTGGGAAACCGTCAACACGGTGCTCACGCCGCTCGCCGCGACCGATTTTTCGTCCTATATCGCGCCGGTTCTGAATTCGGGCGCCGATGTGCTGGTGCTGAACCACTACGGCGGGAACATGGTCAACTCGCTGACCAACGCGGTGCAGTTCGGCCTGCTTGACAAGCAGGTGAACGGCAAGGATTTCGCCATCGTCGTGCCGCTCTATTCGGAACTGATGGCCAATGGTGCGGGCGAAAACATCAAGGGCGTGCTCGGGTCGATGAACTGGAACTGGCAGTTGCAGGATGAGGGCACCAAGGCTTTCGTGAAATCCTTTGGCGAGAAATACGGCAGGCCGCCGTCGAACTCTGCCCAGACCTGCTATGCACAGGTTCTGCTGTATGCCGACGCCGTGGAACGCGCGGGCACCTTCAATCCCTGCGGCGTGGGTGAAGCGCTGGAAGGGTTCGAATTCGACGGGCTTGGCAACGGCAAGACCCTTTATCGTGCCGACGATCACCAGTGCTTCAAGGATGTGCTGGTGGTGCGCGGCAACCAGAACCCGACCAACCCCTACGATACCCTTGAAATCGTCGAGGTCACCCCGGTCGAGCAGGTCACCTATGCGCCCGATCACCCGATGTTCGCCGGTGGCGAACTGGGGCAGTGCAACCCCGGCGCCTGATCGCCTGAGTGTTCCGGCCGTGCCCCTGGCGCGGCCGGAATTCATTTCTTCGCAACAACCGGATCGGTCGCCGCTTTTGCGAACCCGAGGGTGGGAACAATGGACGCCATCATTCTGCAAATTCTGAACGGGCTGGACAAAGGCTCGGCCTATGCGCTGATCGCGCTTGGGCTGACGCTGATTTTCGGCACGCTGGGCGTGGTGAACTTTGCCCATGGCGCACTGTTCATGATAGGCGCCTTCTGCGCGGTCACGCTGCAAAAGATCCTCTCGGCAAGCTATACCGTGATCGACCCGAGCCAGACCGATTTCCTCGGGCGGCCGCTTGAGGTCAGCAAACCCTACCTGGAGGCGTGGCTGGGCCCCGATCTGGGCGGCGGGATCATCGAATGGTCGGTGCCGCTGGCGATCCTGTTCGCCATTCCGGTGATGCTGATCCTGGGCTATGTGATGGAACGCGGCCTGATCAAGCATTTCTACCGCCGCCCGCATGCCGACCAGATTCTGGTGACATTCGGCCTGGCCATCGTGCTGCAAGAGGTGATCAAGCATTTCTTCGGCGCCAACCCCATTCCCACCCCCGCGCCGCCTGCCTTTGCAGGGTCGCTCGATTTCGGGGTCTGGCTGGGTTTCGATCCGAACGCGATCATCTATCCCTATTGGCGGACGGTCTATTTCCTGTTCTCGCTGGTCATCATCGGCGCGGTGTTTTCATTCCTGCAATTCACCACCTTCGGCATGGTGGTGCGCGCGGGCATGGCCGACCGGGAAACGGTTGGCCTGCTGGGGATCAACATCGACAGGCGGTTCACCATCATGTTCGGCATCGCCGCCGCCGTCGCCGGAATCGCCGGGGTGATGTACACGCCGATCAATTCGCCCAACTATCACATGGGCATGGATTTTCTGGTGCTCAGTTTTGTTGTCGTCGTGGTCGGCGGCATGGGATCACTGCCCGGCGCGGTGCTGGCGGGGTTCCTGCTGGGTATTGTCGAATCCTTTGCCTCTATGAACGAGGTCAAGAATATCCTTCCCGGCATCGACCAGATCATCATCTACCTAATAGCCATCGCGATTCTTCTCACCCGGCCACGCGGCCTGATGGGGCGCAAAGGCGTGATGGAGGAATAAGCCATGTTCGGACTTGAAAAGAAAGACGCAGCGCTTCTGTTGATCGTGGCCGTGGTGACGCTCTGCGCGCCGATCCTGCTCAACCCGTTTCCGGCGGGGTCGGAGATGGCGCAATTCAACGCCGGCTATCCCGACCTGATGCAGCGTTTCGCGATCTACGGCATCTTTGCCATCGGCTTCAACATCCTGTTCGGATTGACCGGGTATCTTTCGTTCGGGCATGCCGCCTTTCTGGGGGTGGGCAGTTATTCGGCGGTGTGGATGTTCAAGCTGTTGTCGATGAACATCATCCCCGGCATCATCCTGTCGGTGATCGTGGCCGGCCTCTTTTCGCTGGTGATCGGTTTTATCAGCCTGCGGCGGTCGGGGATCTATTTCTCGATCCTGACGCTGGCCTTTGCGCAGATGTCCTATAACCTTGCCTATTCGGTGCTGACCCCGATCACCAATGGCGAAACCGGGCTGCAACTGTCGCTAAACGACCCGCGCGTTCTGGATGCGGCCAGAACAACCGGATCGCTGCCGGTGACCACCCTTTTTGGTGCCGAGATGCGCAGCGCGACCAGCGTGCAGTTCGGGGTGTGGGAATGGCAGTTCAGCACCGGCTTCTATGTCAGCGCCGTGCTGATGCTGCTGGCGCTTTACCTTGCGATCCGCATCTTCCGCTCTCCCTTCGGGATCATGCTGCGGGCGGTGAAATCGAACCAGAACCGGATGAGCTATACCGGGCTGAACGTGCGGCCCTATACGCTGGCGGCCTTTGTGATATCGGGGATGTACGCGGGGTTGGCGGGCGGATTGCTGGCCGCGATGGACCCGCTGGCGGGCGCGGAACGGATGCAGTGGACCGCGTCGGGCGAGGTGGTGATCATGACCATCCTGGGCGGCGCGGGCACCCTGCTGGGCCCGATCATCGGCGCCGGTTTCATCAAGTACTTCGAGAATATCTTTTCCAAGATCAACGACAACGTCCTGCATGACTGGTTCGCGTTTCTGCCCGACGGGCTGAACGATTTCGTCGTCACCGTCATCGCGCCGTTCTTTGGCGATGGCTGGAACCTGACCATGGGTCTGATGTTCATGGCGGTGGTCATCTTCCTGCCCGGCGGGCTGGTTGATGGCGCCCGGCGGATCGGGCGGCTGTTCAGGCGAAAACCGGCCGGGGCAAAACGCCCCGACGCCGCAACCAAGCCGGCGGAGTAGGGCGATGGGTATTCTTGAAGTAAAGGGCGTCAACAAACGCTTTGGCGGCTTGCAGGCACTGGGCAATGTGAACCTGTCGGTGGCCGAAAACACCGTGCATGCGATCATCGGGCCGAATGGCGCGGGCAAGTCCACCCTGCTCAACGTGCTGGTGGGCAAGCTGATCCCCGACAGCGGCACCGTCACCTTTGACGGCCAATCGGTGCTGGGGCGCAAACCACACGAGATCAATCAGATGGGCATCAGCCGCGTCTTCCAGACGCCCGAGATTTTCGGCGATCTGACCGTGATGGAAAACGTGCTGATCCCCTGTTTCGCCAAGCGCGACGGTTCCTTTCGCCTGCATGCGTTCGAACAGGTCGCGAATGAATCGCTGATCATTGAAACCGCCGAACAGATGCTGATCGACGTGAACATGCAGGACAAGCGCCACATGCACGCGGGCAACCTTTCGCGCGGCGACAAGCGGCGGCTGGAAATGGCGATGTGCCTGGTGCAGCAGCCGCGGCTGTTGCTGCTGGATGAACCCACGGCGGGCATGGCGCGGGCAGACACCAACAACACCATCGACCTGCTCAAGGAAATCAAGGCCAAGCGCGATATCACCATGGCGATCATCGAACATGACATGCACGTCGTGTTCAGCCTGGCCGAACGCATCACCGTTCTGGCGCAGGGCACCCCCCTGGTCGAGGATATCCCCTCGCGCATCAAGGGCCACCCCAAGGTGCAGGAAGCCTATCTTGGCACCACGGCCCACGCATAGGAGGCGGCAATGAACATGCCCTTTGAACCAAACGCCAACCACGCGGCCACCGCCCCCGCCTTTTTGTCGGTCTGGGATATTCACGCCTATTACGGCGAAAGCTATATCGTGCAGGGCGTCAGCCTGAATGTGCATGAGGGCGAGATCCTGGCACTGCTGGGGCGCAACGGCGCGGGCAAGACATCGACGCTGCGCACCATCGCGCGGCTGGCCGATCCGCGCCTGACCCATGGCGAGATCTGGCTGGATCACAAGCCCCTGCACAAGATGACATCCTATCAGGCCGCCGCCGCGGGGATTGCCCTGGTGCCCGAAGACCGACGCATCATTGCCGGGCTGACGGTAGAGGAAAACCTGAAACTCGCGCAGATCGCCCCGCCCATCGGTTGGGATCTGGATCGCCTGTACGAACTGTTCCCCCGCCTGGGCGAGCGGCGCAAGCAGGAAGGCGTCACCCTGTCGGGCGGCGAACAGCAGATGCTGGCCATCGCCCGCGCCCTGGCCCGCGATATCAAGGTGCTGCTGCTTGACGAACCCTATGAGGGGCTGGCCCCGGTCATCGTGCAGGAGATCGAGAAAACCCTCAACATCATCAAGGCGCAAGGCATCACCACGGTGATCGTGGAACAAAACGCCATCGCCGCCCTGAACCTGGCCGATCGCGCCATCATTCTGGATACCGGCCAGGTGGTTTACGACGGATCGGCAACCGAAGTTCTGGAAAACGCCGACCTGCGCGCCGAATATCTGGCGATCTGAGCGCCCTCCGGAAGCGTAACGAGTATCGGCGCGCGGTGAAAGCCGCGCGCTTTTTCAGGTGGGCCCCGCCGCAAACGGGTTTTGGCGGCCGATCTTGGCCACATCCGCCCAAGGTGGATTGAAATCCCCGGCACGGCACGGCAGGAAGGGGCAAACCCCCGAAACCGAAAGCGCCCATGAACCGTCTCTATCATGTTCCCCTGTCGCCATTCTGCCGCAAGGTACGCCTGACGCTGGCCGAAAAGAAAATCGAAGTGACGCTGATCGAGGAACGTTACTGGGAACAGTCGCGCGAATTCCTGCAACGCAACCCCGCGGGCAAGGTGCCGGTGCTGCGCATGGACGGCAGAACCCTGTCGGAAAGCCAGGCGATCTGCGAATATATCGACGACAAGTATCCCGAGCCGCCGCTGATGCCCAAACGCGCCGAAGACCGGTTCGAGGTGCGCCGCCTGATCGGCTGGTTCGATGACAAGTTCCACGCCGAGGTGACATCGAAGCTGCTTTATGAACGGGTCAACAAGAAGATCATGGGGCGGGGCTATCCGGATTCGAAGAACGTGAAATCGGGGGCAAGCCGGATCAAGTATCACCTTGATTACATGGCCTGGCTGCTGGAACAGCGCCGCTGGCTGGCGGGCGATGTGATGACGCTGGCGGATTTTGCCGCCGCCGCGCATCTGTCGTGCCTCGATTACATCTCGGATGTGGACTGGAACCGCTCGGCGGTGGTCAAGGACTGGTACGCCAAGATAAAATCGCGTCCCGCCTTTCGCACCCTGCTGGCCGATCAGGTGCCGGGTTTCCCGCCGCCGCGCCATTATGCCAACCTTGATTTCTGACCTGCGCGGGCAGTTGATCGCCCGCGCCAAAGCCGAGGGGTTCGCCCGCGTCGGCATCTGCGCGCCGGGTGCGATCCCGCATGCCGCCGGGCGGCTGGCGGATTTCGTGGCAAAGGGGCGACACGGGCAGATGGGCTGGATGGCCGACCGCATGCACTGGCGCGGCGACCCTGCGGCACTCTGGCCCGAGGCGCGATCGGTGGTGATGCTGGCCGAACCCTATACGCCCGGCCATGATCCGCTGGCGGTGCTGGACCGGCGCGACCGTGGCGCGATTTCGGTCTATGCGCAGAACCGCGATTACCATGATGTGCTGAAGAAGCGGCTCAAACGCCTTGGCCGCTGGCTGATCGATGTGGCGGGCGGCGAGATCAAGGTGTTTGTCGATACCGCCCCGGTGATGGAAAAGCCGCTGGCCGCCGCCGCCGGGCTGGGATGGCAGGGCAAGCACACCAACCTGCTGGGCCGCGATCTGGGCAACTGGGTGTTTCTGGGCGCGCTGTTTACCACCCACGATCTGCCCAAGGACACGCCCGAGGCCGATCACTGCGGATCGTGCACCGCGTGTCTGGACATCTGCCCGACGCGGGCCTTCCCGGCGCCCTACCAGTTGGATGCGCGGCGCTGCATCTCCTACCTGACGATCGAGCACAAGGGGCCGGTGGATGAGGCGTTGCGCCCGGCTTTGGGCAACCGGATTTACGGCTGCGACGATTGCCTGGCCGTCTGCCCCTGGAACAAGTTCGCTGTGGCGGCGCATGAGGCGAAATATGCGGCGCGGCCCGATCTGGTGGCGCCCAAACTGGCCGATCTTGCGGCGCTGGATGAGGCCGGGTTTCGCGCGCTCTTCTCCGGCAGCCCGATCAAGCGCATCGGCTGGGCGCGGTTCCTGCGCAATGTGCTTTACGCTATCGGCAATTCCGGCGACCCGGCGCTGGCGGGCGCGGCCGAAGCGCGGGTGGGAAACGCCGACGCGGCGGTGGCCGATGCGGCGCGCTGGGCAGTGGCGCGGTTGCGCGGCAGGTGACGTGTGCGCCTGTTGCTGCGGCGGAAGGTGAGTATTTGGATCGAGAGGATGGGGTAAGGTCAGGCGCGCGGCGACCATGTCGCGCCCCGATCGGAGCCAAGGGCAGGGGCGGCGCGGTCGAGCGCGAGGTTGGCGTCGGAAAAGACGAAGGGCCCGCGGATACCCGGTGCGCCCTCGGGGTCGATGCGCAACTTGCGGGCGATGACCTGCGGATCGGCCAGCGCCTCGGCCACGGTGTTGATCGGGCCGGCGGGGACGCTGGCCGCCTCGCAGGCCGCCAGGATATCAGCGCGGGTGCGGCGGCTGGTTTCGGCTTCGATCAACTCGGTCAGGGCGACGCGATTCGCGATCCGGGCGGGGTTGGTGCTGAAGCGTTGGTCATCAGCCCAATGGGGCTGGCCAAGCAGTTCCGCGAAATGACGGAACTGGCCGTCATTTCCGACCGCGAGGATGAAATGCCCGTCCGAGCAAGGCAGCACCTGGTAGGGGCAGACCGAGGGATGCGCGCTGCCGATGCGGCGCGGCGAGACCCCGGTGACAAGATAGCTGAGCGCATGATTGGACAGGATGCCAACGGCGCAATCCAGCAGCGCCATGTCGATATGCTGGCCCCGCCCGGTGCGCTCGCGCATGGCCAGCGCCGCCTGAATGGCGATGACGCTGTAGACGCCGGTAAAGATGTCCGTCAGCGGGACGCCCACCTTTTCGGGCGGGCCGTCGGGTTGGCCGGTCAGATCCATCAACCCCGACATGCCCTGCACGATGAAATCATAGCCCGCGCGCGCCGCATAAGGGCCGGTGTGGCCAAAGCCGGTGATCGAGCAATAGACAAGCCGCGGGTTCTCGGCGGCGAGGCTGTTGTAATCCAGCCCGTATTTGGCAAGCCCCCCGGATTTGAAATTCTCGATCACCACATCGGCCTCGCGCGCCAGGGCACGCACGGTTTCCACGCCTTCGGCGGTGTGGAAATCGGCGGTGACCGAGCGTTTGCCGCGATTGGTCGCATGGAAATAGGCGGCGCAGGTCTCGCCCGCATGGGTGAGGAAGGGCGGGCCCCAGCGGCGGGTATCGTCGCCCTCGGGGGATTCGACCTTGATCACCTCGGCGCCCAGATCGGCGAGGATCTGGGCGGCCCACGGCCCGGCCAACACGCGCGCGCGTTCGAGGACGCGCAGCCCTTCCAGCGGTCCGGCCATCAGAAGAACGCTTGGATATCGGTCTGGGCCCGGCCCAGGATCAGCGCGTGCACGTCATGCGTGCCCTCATAGGTGTTCACGGTTTCAAGGTTGGCCGCGTGGCGCATCACCTGATATTCGATCTGGATGCCGTTGCCGCCGTGCATGTCGCGCGCCATCCGCGCGATATCGAGCGCCTTGCCGCAGTTGTTGCGCTTGATCAGGCTGATCATTTCGGGGGCGGCGTTGCCTTCGTCCATCAGGCGGCCGACGCGCAGGCTGGCTTGCAGGCCCAGGGTGATCTCGGTCTGCATGTCGGCGAGTTTCTTCTGGAAAAGCTGCGTGCCCGCCAGCGGTTTGCCAAATTGCTTGCGATCAAGCCCGTATTGGCGCGAGCGGTGCCAGCAATCTTCGGCAGCGCCCATCACGCCCCAACTGATGCCATAGCGCGCGCGGTTGAGGCAGCCGAACGGGCCTGTCAGCCCCTCGACATGCGGCAAGAGCGCATCCTCGCCCACCTCGACGCCGTCCATCACGATCTCGCCGGTGATCGAGGCGCGCAAGGAAAGCTTGCCGCCGATCTTGGGGGCGCTGAGGCCCTTCATGCCCTTTTCCAGCACGAAGCCGCGGATCTTGCCGCCATGCGCGTCGGACTTGGCCCAGACCACGAAGACATCGGCGATGGGCGCGTTGGAGATCCACATCTTCGCGCCCGTAAGCCGATAGCCGGTATCGGTTTTCACCGCGCGGGTTTTCATGCCGCCGGGGTCGGACCCGGCATCGGGTTCGGTCAGGCCGAAACAGCCGATGAATTCGCCGCTGGCCAGTTTCGGCAGGTATTTGCGGCGCTGTTCTTCAGACCCGTAGGCATAGATCGGGTACATCACCAGGCTCGATTGCACCGACATCATCGAACGATAGCCGCTGTCCACACGCTCCACCTCGCGTGCGATCAGGCCATAGGCGACATATCCCGCGCCAAGCCCGCCGTATACTTCGGGCACCGTCGCACCCAGCAGGCCAAGCGCGCCCATCTCGCGGAAGATATCGGGATCTGTCGCCTCATTGAGATAGGCGTCACGCACGCGGGGCATCAGTTTTGCCTGCGCGAAATCATGGGCCGAATCGCGGATCATCCGCTCTTCTTCGGTCAGTTGATCGTTGAAGCGGAATGGATCGTCCCAGGTGAAACGCGCAAGGCCGGGTTCTTCCTTGGGTTTCAGGCGCGGGGTGTCGGGCATGATGGGTTCCTTGGCGTGGCGGATTGTTTCGTGCGCACGTTAGGGCATTGACGCACGGGCGTCCAACGCGCATTTCTGAATGGTTGATGCATAAAGTGGATCAAGTTACCATGCGCCGCAGTTACATCCCGACCATGGCGGAGTTGCAGGCCTTCGACGCGCTGGTGCGGCTGCACACCACCCATAGCGCCGCCGGGGCGCTGAACCTCACGCAAAGCGCGGTCAGCCGGGCGCTGGGCGCGCTGGAGGACCGGCTGGGCGTGCTGCTGTTTCACCGGGTGCGGCAGCGGTTGATCCTGTCGGACGCGGGCCGCGCGCTCCACCGCGAGGCGCGGGCGGTGCTGGACCGGGCCGAGGCGGCGGCGATGACGGTGATGGCCTTTGGCGGGCATGCCGATGTGCTGCGGCTGGCGGTGTTGCCGACCTTTGGCGCGACATGGCTGATCCCGCGACTGGCCGGGTTTCAGGCTGTGGCGCCCAGCGTGACGCTGGATGTGGCTTCGCGGCTGCATCCGGTGGATTTTGCGACCGAAGGGTTTGACGCGGCCATTCAGCGCGGCGCGCGGCGCGCCGCCGGGGCCATGGCCGAACATCTGATCGAGGAGCGGCTGGTGGTGGTGGCGGCGCCCGCGCTGTTGCCGGACGGCGGGCCGCTGCCCGATGCGGCGCTGGCGCGGCTGCCCCTGTTGCAGCAGGCGACCCGGCCCAACCTGTGGCTTGACTGGTTCCGCGAGGCAGGGCTTGACCCGCGCGCCATTCTGCGCGGGCCAAGGTTTGAACAGTTCGGCATGGTGATCGAGGCCGCGAAGGCCGGGCTTGGCGCGGCGCTTCTGCCCGAGGTGCTGGCAGCAAAGATGCTGGCCGATGGATCGCTGCGCCTGGCGTCAAGCCGCACCCGCGACAGCGGCACGCCCTATATGCTGGTCTATCCGCCGCAAAGCGTTGACCTGCCAAGTTTCCGGCGGTTCAGGGCGTGGTTGATGGGGTTGGTGGCGTAATCCGGCCGCGCGCCGGTTGGGCGGTTGGACCCTCCGGGGGGAGTATTTGGGTCGAGAGGATGATAGGGGCGTGGGAGTCTTAACCGCCCGTATGGCTCATGTGGCGGGGCATCTGGCCGGTGACGGTCTGGCGGGAATAGTCGAAATCATGGCCCCTGGGTTTGCGGGCGATGGCGGCGCGGATGGCGGCGATCAGCGGGGCGTCATCGGTGCTGGCGCGCAAGGGCGCGCGCAGGTCGGCCATGTCTTCCTGACCAAGGCACATGTAGAGTTCCCCGGTGCAGGTCAGCCGCACGCGGTTACAGCTTTCGCAGAAATTATGGGTCAGTGGCGTGATGAAACCGATCTTTTGGCCGGTTTCATTGATGCGGACGTAGCGGGCGGGGCCGCCGGTGCGTTCGGCCAGTTCGGTCAGGGAAAACCGTTCGGCAAGCCGTGCGCGCAGATCCTTCAGCGGCCAGTATTGATCAAGGCGGTTCTCATTGCCCAGATCGCCCATGGGCATCACCTCGATGAATGTCAGATCCATGCCGCGCGCGGCGCACCAGTCCACCAGCGTGAACAGCTCATCCTCATTGAAGCCCTTGAGCGCCACGGTGTTGATCTTGACGCGCAGCCCCGCCTCTTGCGCGGCGTCGATCCCGTCAAGCACCTGCGCCAGGCGGCCCCAGCGGGTGATCTCGGCGAATTTGCGATCATCGAGCGTGTCGAGCGAGACATTGACCCGCCGCACCCCGCAGGCCGCCAGATCGGCGGCGAAGCGGCGCAGCTGGCTGCCATTGGTGGTCAGCGTCAGTTCCCTGAGCGCGCCGGTTTCCAGATGCCGCGCCATGCCGTTGAAATAGGTCATGATGCCGCGCCGCACCAGCGGTTCGCCGCCGGTGATGCGCAGCTTCTCGACGCCAAGGCCGATGAAGGCGGTCGAGAGGCGATCGAGTTCCTCGAGGCTGAGCAATTCCTTCTTGGGCAGGAAGGTCATGTGTTCCGACATGCAGTAAACACAGCGAAAATCGCAGCGGTCCGTGACCGACACGCGCAGATAGCTGATGGGGCGGGCGAACGGATCGATCAGCGGTGCATTCATATTCAAAACCTAGGCGCCTGTCGCAGGGACCGCAAGGGTCTTGGCGTATGCATGTTGAACCGGGACGTGTGCGGGGTTATGTTCTGCGGATGAAGACGGAATTTTCCCTGACGGGCCTGATATTGGCTGCGGCGCTGGTGTTGACGGCCTGTGACAAGGGCGGCGGGCCATCGAACGTGCGCCCGGCGCCGCCCGCCGCGGCGGCAGCCACCGCCGTGCCCGCCGCGCAAAGCCGTGGCGGCAGGCTGACAGCCGAAGGGTTTGACACGAGTTCGCAGGCAGAACGCCAGGCCGCACGGGATGCGGCGGGCGGGGTTCTGGTGGGGCGGACCGTGGCCTCGCTTGGGCCACCGCGCGAACAGGGATTCTGGCTGCGCACCGGTTTGGTGCGGGCCGAACAGCCGGGGCGGGTGGTGCTTGCCGCAACGACGACATCGGTCAAGGTGACCTTGCGGCCGATGGGCGGCGATCCGGCGGCGGGTGGCCAGTTGTCGCTGGCCGCATTCCGGGTGTTGGGGGTGCCCCTGACCACCTTGCCGCAGCTTGAGGTTTACACGTTGCGCTGACGGTGCGCGTCTTTGCCTGTTCGGGCCATGTGAAAATCAGGGGGGCCTTGGCGCGTGTCGCGCTTGATCAGACCCGCACCGTGACCGCACCCGAAACCGTGACCGCACCCGAAAACGCATTTTCGCTTCATCTTGGAAAAAATACTCATCTCCTGCGCTCGCCTTGCGCGCACCGGTCAGGGGAATGCACCCGACCAACGGATATCCGCTAGCCCTGCGGGACCGGATCGCGCAAGACGCGGGGCACCTTGAATTCCACGGATTCGCGCGCGGTCTCCACCACCTCATGCGCCAGATCGAAACGTTCGGCAAAGGCCGCGAGCACCTCGTCTATCAGGATTTCGGGGGCGCTTGCGCCGGCGGTGACACCCACGGCGCGCGCGCCCTGCAGCGCGCGCCAATCGATATCAGCGGCGCGGGCCACAAGCTGCGCATAGGGGCAACCGGCGGCGCGCCCCACCTCGACCAGGCGTTGCGAGTTCGAGGAATTCCCGGCCCCGATCACCAGCAGCGCGTCGATTTTCGGCGCCATCGCCTTGACCGCCGCCTGCCGGTTGGTGGTGGCGTAACAGATGTCTTCCTTGTGGGGGCCGATGATGGCGGGGAAGCGCGCATTCAGCGCCGCGACGATATCGGCGGTGTCATCGACCGACAGCGTGGTCTGGGTGATGAAGGCCAGGCGGGCCGGATCGCGCACCGCAAGCGCGGCCACGTCGGCCACGGTTTCCACCAGCAGCACCTCGCCCGCCGGCAACTGGCCCATGGTGCCCACGGTTTCGGGGTGCCCGGCATGGCCGATCATCACCATTTGCAGGCCGTCGGCGTGGTGGCGCCCGGCCTCTATATGCACCTTGCTGACCAGCGGGCAGGTGGCATCGACATAGATCATGTTGCGCCGCGTCGCCTCGGCGGGCACCGATTTCGGCACGCCATGGGCGGAAAAGATCACCGGGCGGTCGGCGGGGCAATCATCCAGCTCTTCGACAAACACCGCGCCCTTGGCGCGCAGGCTGTCCACCACGAATTTGTTGTGCACGATCTCGTGGCGCACAAAGACCGGCGCACCCCATTTTTCCAGCGCCAGTTCGACGATGCGTATCGCACGGTCAACGCCCGCACAGAACCCGCGCGGCGCGGCAAGATAAAGGGTGATATGCGGTTTGGTCATGCGATCGCGGCCCCTGCTGCCCTTGCCTGATATCTAGAGTGTGGGGGCGGCGGCGTCCAGAACCCCTGGCGGTTTGGGCACCGCAAGGTGTTGCGCGCCCCCCGGTTGAAACACGGGGGGCGCGGCAGCGGTTCAGGCCTCGGCCGGGGCGTCTTCGTCAGTATACTGACGGGTGTCGCGGGGTTCGCGGGGCGGGCGGCCGATCACGTCGCGCAGTTCCTCCAACTCGATGAAGTTGTCGGCCTGGCGGCGCAGGTCATCGGCGATCATCGGTGGCTGGCTGCGAATCGTCGAGACGACCGAAACACGCACGCCCTGGCGTTGCAGGCTTTCGACCAGCGGCCGGAAGTCGCCATCGCCCGAGAACAGCACGATGTGATCGACATGCGGGGCCAGTTCCATCGCATCGACGGCCAGTTCGATATCCATGTTGCCCTTGACCTTACGGCGGCCCATGGAATCGGTGTATTCCTTGGCGGGTTTGGTCACCATCGAATAACCGTTGTAGTGCAGCCAATCCACCAGCGGCCGAATCGGCGAATATTCTTCGTTATCCAGAAGCGCCGTGTAGTAGAACGCGCGCAGCATCTTTCCGCGACGCATGAATTCATGACGCAGCAGTTTGTAGTCGATATCGAAGTTGAGTGCGCGGGCAGCCGCGTAGAGATTGGAGCCGTCAATAAACAACGCCAGCTTCTCATCCTTGTAAAACATTCGGAATCCTTTCAAATCGCACCCGATATGGCGTTTCGTGAGTGAATGGGATTAACCAGCACCGGGATATCTTTGCTAAATAAGGGTCTGAGAGTTCGGTGCAAGAGGATATACACATTACCGTCACACAAGCCTTGGTTGCCCTTGGCGGGAACCTGCCGAGCGACGCCGGGTCACCCGGCGAAACATTGCGCGCGGCGGTGAAAGCCCTGGAGAGGAGCTTGCAGGGGGCCGAGGCCGTGCTTGGGGTCAGCCGGTTCTACCGCACCCCCTGTTTTCCGGCCGGGGCCGGGCCAGATTATATCAATGCCGTCATGGCCTTGTCGGTTTCTGGCGGGCCAAGGGATCTCTTGGAAACGCTGCACCGGATCGAGGCCGGGTTTGGTCGGGTACGGATGCAGCGCTGGGGGCAGCGCACGCTTGATCTTGATCTTCTGGCGTTTGGCAATACGGTGTTCCCAGATGTTTCGGTCTATTCATTTTGGCGTGACTTGCCGCGTGATCGGCAAAGTCTGCGCGCGCCCGACGATCTTGTCCTGCCGCATCCGCGCCTTCAGGACCGGGCGTTTGTGCTGGTGCCGCTGCGCGATGTGGCGCCCGGCTGGCGCCATCCGGTCAGCGGGATGTCTGCCGCGCAGATGCTTGACCGGCTTGATCCGGCGGAAATTTCCGAAATCCGGCCTGTTGGGGCAACTTGACGCCCCGGACGGGTTGTCAAGGGGCTTTCAAGCCTTTAGATAGGCGCTTTCACATCTCCCAATGGATCGGAGTATGCCATGGCCCGCGTGACGGTAGAAGATTGCGTTGACAAGGTTCCCAACCGGTTCGAGCTGGTGCTGCTTGCCGCCCACCGCGCGCGCGAGATCGCGGCGGGATCGCCGGTGACCGTCGATCGCGACAATGACAAGAACCCCGTCGTCAGCCTGCGTGAAATCGCCGAAGAAACCCAAAGTGCCGACGCGCTGCGCGAACGGATGATCGAAAGCCACCAGACCCAGATCGAAGTGGATGAACCCGAAGAGGATGCAATGGCGTTGCTGTCTGGCGGTCATGGCCACCACGGTCGCAGCCACGACCATGACCACGACGCCCCCCTGCATGACGACATGTCTGAAGAAAAGCTGCTGCGCGCCCTGATGGAAGCGCAGGGCGGGCAGGGCTGACACGAACCACGAACCCAGCCCCCCGGAAGCGGTCGCAATGATCGATGTCGAAGATCTGATCGCGCTTGTCCGCACCTATAATCCCGGCACGGACGCGGCGCTGATCCGCCGTGCCTATGTCTATGGGCGGGACATGCACGAGGGGCAGTTCCGCTATTCCGGCGATGCGTATTTCACCCATCCGGTCGCCGTCGCGGCGATCCTGACCGAACAGCGGCTGGATGACGCCACCATCGTCACCGCCCTTCTGCACGACACCATCGAAGACACCAAATCGACCTTCGCCGAGGTGGAGCGCCAGTTCGGAACCGAAATCGCCGAGCTGGTCGATGGCGTCACCAAGCTGACCAACCTGCAACTGTCTTCGACCGAATCAAAACAGGCCGAGAATTTTCGCAAGCTTCTGATGGCCATGTCGCGCGATCTGCGCGTCATCCTGGTGAAGCTGGCCGACCGTCTGCACAACATGCGCACCATCAAGGCCATGCGCGCCGACAAGCAGGTGCAGAAGGCGCGCGAGACGATGGATATCTATGCCCCCCTTGCCGGGCGCATGGGCATGCAATGGATGCGCGAGGAACTGGAAGATCTGGCCTTTCGCGTGATCAACCCCGAAGGCCGGTCGTCGATCATCCGCCGCTTCATCACCTTGCAGCGTGAAACCGGCGATGTGATCCACAAGATCACCGCCGATATCCGCACCGAACTGGCCAAGGCCGGGATCGAGGCAGAGGTGCATGGCCGCGCCAAGAAACCCTATTCGATCTGGCGCAAGATGCAGGAAAAGCAGCTTGCCTTCTCGCGCCTGTCCGACATTTACGGCTTTCGGGTGATCACCACCAACGAACCCGATTGTTACCGGGTTCTGGGGGTGATCCATCGCCGCTGGCGCGCGGTGCCGGGGCGGTTCAAGGATTATATCAGCCAGCCCAAGAACAACGGCTATCGATCGATCCACACCACCGTGTCGGGCCGCGATGGCAAGCGGGTAGAGGTGCAGATCCGGTCGCGCCAGATGCACGAGGTGGCGGAATCCGGCGTGGCCGCGCATTGGGCTTACCGCGACGGCACCCGTGCCGAAAACCCCTTTGCCGTCGATCCGGCCAAATGGATCACCACGCTGACCGAACGTTTCGACGAGGGCGGCGACAATGACGAGTTTCTCGAACATGTGAAGCTTGAGATGTATTCCGACCAGGTGTTCTGTTTCACGCCCAAGGGCGACGTGATCCAGTTGCCGCGCGGCGCGACGCCGCTGGATTTCGCCTATGCCATTCACACAAGGATCGGCAATTCCTGTGTCTCGGCCCGCATCGACGGGTTGCGCGTGCCGCTATGGACGCGGGTCAAGAATGGCCAGTCGGTTGAAATCATCACCGCCGAGGGGCAAAGCCCGCAAGCCACCTGGATCGACATCGTCGTGACCGGCCGCGCCAAGGCCGCGATCCGGCGCAGCTTGCGCGAAGAGGATCGCGGGCGTTTTGTGCGTCTGGGGCAGGAACTGGCGCGCGTGGCCTTTGAACATGTCGGCAAGAAAGTGTCGGACAAGGCGCTGCGCACCGCGGCCAAGACCCTGGGCCTGTCCAGCGCCGAAGAGGTTCTGGCCCGCATCGGCAGCGCCGATCTGTCGGCCCGCTCGGTCATATCGGCGCTTTATCCGGAACTCGCGGCCCAGCCCGAATACGAGGTAGAGGCCGATCGCGCCGTCGCCGGGCTTGACCCCGGCCAACCCTGTCAACGCGCGCCCTGCTGCCAGCCGGTGCCGGGCGAACGCATCGTCGGCATCACCTATCGCGGCAAAGGGGTGGTGGTGCACGGGATCGACTGCGCGGCCTTGCAGGAATTCGAGGAACAGCCAGAACGCTGGATCGACCTGACCTGGCACGCCGGCCGCCACCCGCCGGTGCATACCGTGGGCCTGGGGGTGACCATCTCGAACGCGCCCGGCGTTCTGGGCCACATCTGCACGCTGATCGCAGAACAAAAGGCCAATATCTCGGATCTTCGTTTTATTGACAGGAAACCGGACTACTATCGCATTGAAATAGAGGTGGATCTGCGGGATGTGGAACATCTTCATGCCGTGATGACGGCGCTGGAGGCCGAAAGCGACGTCGCGGAACTCGCGCGCCTGCGCGATCCCGGCAAACGGCCCTGAAAACGCGGGAAGAGGCAAGCGATGGTCTTCAAACGGCGCAATAGACGCCCCATCGGCACCATGATCGCCGAACTTTTCTATCCGCGCGGCGGCTGGGGCCGGGCGTTCAGCTATATCCGTCTGCGCCTTAGCCGCCTGCCTGACAAACCGCACCGCATCGCACGCGGCATCGCCGCCGGGGTGTTCGCATCCTTCACGCCGCTTTTCGGATTCCATTTCATCACCGCGGCCACCGTTGCCTTTGTGATCCGGGGCAATGTGATCGCGGCGCTGCTGGCAACGTTCTTTGGCAACCCCCTGACCTTTCCGATCATCATGGCCGTCTCGGTCGACATGGGCAACTGGATGCTGGGGCAGCCGAACGACATGCAACTGCCGCAGATCGTCGGTGCCCTGGGCCGGGCCTCGACCGAACTGTGGGGGAATGTCGCCTCGATCTATACCGGTGAGGCGCGCCACTGGGACGGGCTGACGCGGTTTTGGCACCGCGTGTTCATTCCCTATTTCGTCGGCGGCATCATCCCCGGTATCATCGTGGCCACCATCATGCATTACCTCAGCCTGCCGGTGATCATCGCCTTTCAGAAACGCCGATCAAAGAAGCTGCGCGATCAGCTTGAAAAGCGCATAGCCGCGCGCCGCGCCACGGCCGAAGATGCGGCCCGGCCCCAGGGCTGACAGCAGCCCCCAAGGAGGTTTCGCCATGACCACCCTGCCCCGCCTGCGCCTTGGCGTGAACATCGACCACGTCGCCACCCTGCGCAATGCGCGCGGATCGAACTATCCCGATCCGCTGCGCGCGGCGCGCCTGGCCGAAGCGGCGGGCGCCGACGGCATCACCGCCCACCTGCGTGAAGACCGCCGCCACATCACCGACCCCGATATCGCGGCGCTGTCGGCGGCGCTCACCGTTCCGCTCAACTTCGAGATGGCGGCCACGGCGGAAATGCAGGCCATCGCCCTGCGCCACCGGCCCCACGCGGTCTGCATCGTTCCCGAAAAGCGCGAAGAGCGCACGACCGAAGGCGGGCTTGACGTTGCCGCGGACGAGGCGCGGCTGGCCAACTTCATCGCCCCGCTGCGTGATGCCGGGTGCCGTGTGTCGCTGTTCATCGGCCACGAGCCGCGCCAGATCAGGGCCGCCGCCCGCATCAAGGCCGCCGTCGTCGAACTGCACACAGGCGCCTATTGCGACCTGCATCACGCAGGCCGCCTGGCCGAACGCGATACCGAACGCGCCGCCCTTGCCCGTGGCGCCACGCTGGCCCATTCCCTGGGGCTGGAGGTGCACGCGGGCCACGGCCTGACCTTCGACACCGTGGCCCCCATCGCCGCCCTGCCCGAGCTGCGCGAACTCAACATCGGCCACTTCCTGATCGGCGAGGCGATCTTCGTCGGCCTGAAACCCGCGATCGCGCATATGCGGCAGTTGATGGATGCCGCCCGGACGAAAGCCGGATAATGGCTGCCCAAGGCGCGCCGCGATCTTGCGCCTGAAAGCGCCATCGCAATGCTCGACAAGTTCGGCCTGCCGATCCGCGATTTATCAGACGTCCGTTCTTGTGACAGGGACAACATGGCTGACAAGGCCGGTGCCCTCACGCCAGAGATGCATCGAGAACTGCGCAGGCTCGCCCGATATCCGACAGGGTTCGCCCTTTCGCAAATCAAACGCGAACGGATACGAGGCAGACGGGCACACATGCACGGGCGCACCGCCACAGACCCCGTGAATTGATGTGTGCACATGCCCGCACAGGATGGCCGCAACCCTGCCATCGTCCGCGATCAGGGCCGCGAACACGTCCCTGCCCGACCGGATACCTGTCGCATCAAGGGCAGCAAGCCCCGTGTCGATCGGCGGATGATGCTGGAAGATCAGAACATCCCGGTTGATGTGGGATTTGAGGGTTTCGCCCAGCCATTCAAGACGTGCAGGGCAGATTTCGCCATGGGCCCCGCCCGGCACCAGCGTATCGAGGCCGGTCAAGACCAAAGGGCCGATATCGCGGGCAAGGCACATGTGCCCTGCATCCGTCCGACCCCGCATATCGCCCAGGCCATCCCGAAGCGGCGATCTTTGCGCAGTCCGAACGGGACGTCAAACCCTGGTCGGCACAAATCCGTTGACACGGGGCGCGCCGAAGGACAAAATTTTCGCCAAGGACAATCGCCTGGGAAAGAACGGTCAAGCTCGGCTTTTCAGGTGGCCTGCGAAGGAACCAAAATGAGGGATCTCGTTCTCGCCGTGCCCTGCGCCTTGTTCATGGCCGTCCCGGCCCTGGTGCTGGCCCAAGAGGCGTCAGGCCATATCAATGTTCAGGCGAACGGCGTTTCCGCGGACTGGACCGTGGTCGCATCGCCGCCCAGGAACACACTCAACCAGGACGATGAGTCGCAGCAATCGGTCTTCGCTTATCAAAGCGGAGAGTTCGAAGGGGTCGTTGCACTGGTGATGTGGGCGACGCCGATGAGCCGGACAAAAGCCGCATGCTGCCAATCTCGGGGACATTCGAAATGCAACTTCCGCAGTTGAAGGAGCAATGAAAAGCCCCTGCATCGCCCTCTTTGCGCGACTTCGCCTTGACGCGGCATGGCGCGGGCGGAGTGACATCGCTGGCAAGATGGAGAACAAAATGCGTATCTTTTGGCTGATCATGACGGCAATCGTCCTGGCCTGTCCATTCGCGGCCCAGGCCGAAATCTTTCCCGGCCGCGCGGCGGGATCCATCGGGGGCCGCAGCTTCGATTTCGAACTGGACTGCAAGAGCTGGCAGGACGAGGAGCGCATGGTCTTCGCCGCCGGTGACGGCCGCAGTGGCACCGACACCAACGGCGACGGCCTGGCCCTTTCGTTCCACTACTTCGCGCCGATGAACATGACCAGCGCGCAACTGACGCTGGAGGGTCAGGTCCATAACATGGACTCGGGCCTGGTTCGTCCGGCGGGTGCACCCGTCTGGGAGGTTGGTGACGACAGCGCCCGCTGGCAGGGAGAGGTTCCGACGCCAGAGGGCATGGCCATGGCGGATGTAACCATTGACTGTGCGCCGCGAGAGGCCGCCGAACGCGGGCTGACCGGCCGCGTCTTCGGCACCTTCGGCGACCTCGCCATCGACAAGCCGCTCGGCTGTGAAAGCTGGGGCAGCGACGCCATCGAGATCGCGACCGAGCGCGCCAGCCTGCCAAGGCTCCAGGCCAGCTATTTTCGCGCGATGGGGGACGGCATCCTGACGGTCACGACCGAGGAGCGCAAGTTCGAGATGGTCGCCATCCGGATGATAAAGACCGAGTTCGAGGTCACGCCCGATGCGCTTCGTTTCGCGCATGATATCCGGTACAGGCAGACGGGACAGACGATCGCCGTGGATCTCACCTTCGATTGCACGGTGCGCTAGTGTTCCGAGTCTGACATTTGCTACCGATTTCCCCTGATTTCATCGAGAGCGTCCAGGGCACGGCGTTCCCGTCCGTAGATGTCCTCGGCGGTCTTGCTCCACCTGAAGGGCTTGGGCTTCTCATTGTGCTGCGCAAGATAGTGGTAGATCGCGGTCTCCAGATCATCGACACTCGAATAGCTGCCCCGGCGTCTGGCCGATGACCGATCCGTCCAACACATCAAGCGCGGCAAACAGCATCGTCGTGCCGTTGCGTTTGTCGTCATGCGTCATGGTGGGCCCGCGCCCCTTCTTCGGCGGCAGGCCCGGCTGGGTTCTGTCAAGCGCTTGAATTTGAGACTTTTCATCGACGCTCAGCACCACGGCATGGGATGGAGGCGATACATACAGCCCCACCACATCGCGGAGTTTCCCGGCAAAAGCCGGATCGGTCGAGAGCTTGAACTGACGCGAGCGATGCGGGCTGAGCCCATGTGCTTTCCAGATCCGCTGCACCGTCACGGCGCCCAGCCCCATGGCCTTCGCCATGGCCCGTGCCGTCCAGTGCGTTGCCTCGTGAGGCGGGCGCCCCTGGGTCTTGCGGATCACCTCACCGATGCGGCCCTGCGGTGTCGGCGGCTTGCCGGGCGGGTCGCGTCGGACAAAAGACCGGCAACGCCCGCTTCGGCGAACCGGGCCTGCCACCGCCCGGCAAGCCGCAGACGGTCGATTTGGAATGTCATAGGTCTTTGTTAGGACGGGCGATTTCCCACCATTCCCCGCAAAATCAAATGATTTCAATGAAGAATGGTGGGCGACCCTGGAATCGAACCAGGCGTGGGTCTCCCCGGCGGAGTTACAGTCCGCTGCCGCACCTTGCAGCACGTCGCCCGACGCGAGACGGGGATTACC
>JACIYW010000033.1 GCA_014359745.1 Paracoccaceae bacterium
CTGTTCGCGATACAGCCGAATGCCGCGCTCGCGGAACTCGGCCGTGTACTTCGGGGTTTGCTTCTTCGATTCCATAAGGCTCATCCTTTGAGATTTTTACTCTCTCGGAAACCAGGGGCGGTTCAGGCTCCCTCACGCCCCTCGCGCGGGATCTTCTTGCGTTTCGTGCGACGCAGCCACAGCCGCTCTTCGCGGTAGATGCGCTCGACGACCTTGACGTTTACCCTGAAGCCCTCGCGGACCAGTTTGGCATGCAGCATGCGATAACCATACCTCCTGTGTTTGCCTGACAGCGTGATCAGGCGCTCTCTCAGCCGCGCGTGGCGATCTGGCCGGGCCTGACAGGCCAGGCTCAACCGCGAAATCCCGACCAGCCTGCACGCCCGCCGTTGCGTGAACCGATGCTCGTCCATCAGCGTCTTTGCGGCATCCCGGCGGTGTGCAGGCGTCAGGAGTTTTTTGCCAGCAACCCCTTGAGACCGGCATTATCCAGCATGGCATCAGCCAGGAGACGCTTGAGCTCGGCATTCTCGGCCTCGAGATCCTTCAGCCGCCGCAGCTCAGACACCGTCATGCCGCCATACTTGGCCTTCCACTTATACAGTGTGGCATCCGACATCCCGTGCTTGCGGCACAGCTCCGAGACCTTCGCCCCGGCCGCATACTCCTGCAAAATCCCCACGATCTGTTCTTCGGTAAAGCGTGATTTGCGCATCGTCTGTTCTCCTTGTCGTTTTGAACGTTACGGGAACAGACCCTCATTTTGAATGGCCCGGTTTCTGGGGGGCAGGTCAGGGGGATAGACGGTCCGCAGCCGGTGGCAACCAACGTGATTGATACTGGCAAGTGGGTGGTGCGCAAGACCACTAACCCGATTGATGATACTGCGACTGTGGCCGCGTTTCTTGTGGCCGACAAAGGAGAGTCAGAAAGAGGGAGGCCCATATCTTTCGTAGCGCGTTGTAGGTCGAACACGACCGAGGCCTACGCGGTCTGGTACGATTACGTGGGGGATGACTCGAGAGACGTTTATTCCGATTGGAAATACGTTACCGTCCGTATTGGAGATGCTTCGGCAAAACGCCAGCGCTGGAACGTTTCTAGCGACAACGAAGGAACTTTCGCACCTGATTGGGCGGGCGACCTACTTAAAAAATTGGTGGGCGAGACACGATTGATCCTGCAACTCACCCCGTATGGTGCCAGTCCTGTGACAGCGATTTTTGACATCAGCGGGGCGAAGAATGCCTTTGCTCCGATAGCCGAGGCATGCAATTGGAAGCTTCAGTAGATTTCCGCTGAAAGGCCCGGCCGCTTACGCGGCCTGGCGCTTAAAGCAATGCATTGACAGGTAGCCTCAGATCGCCTTTTTCAGCGCCTCGACCAGATCGGTGCGTTCCCAGCTGAAACCGCCGTCCGCCTCGGGGGCGCGGCCGAAATGGCCGTAGGCGGCGGTGCGCGAATAGATCGGGCGGCTCAGCCCCAGGTGTTCGCGGATGCCGCGCGGGGTAAGATCCATGCACACCGCCACGGCGCGTTCGATCGCGGCCTCATCGACCTTGCCTGTGCCGTGGGTGTCGGCATAGATCGCCAGCGGCCGCGCCACGCCGATGGCATAGGCGACCTGAAGGGTGCAGCGATCTGCAAGACCGGCGGCCACGACGTTCTTGGCAAGATAGCGCGCGGCATAGGCGGCCGAACGATCGACCTTGGTCGGATCCTTGCCCGAAAACGCGCCGCCGCCATGGGCCGCCGCCCCGCCATAGGTATCGACGATGATCTTGCGCCCGGTCAGCCCCGCGTCACCATCGGGGCCACCGATGACGAAGGTGCCCGTGGGGTTGACGTGCCATTCGGTGGCGTCGGTCAGCCAGCCTTCGGGCAGCACCTCGCGGATATAGGGTTCGACGATGGCGCGGATATCGGCCGATGTCTGGCTTTCATGCGCGTGCTGGGTGGACAGGACAAGCTGCGCAACCTCAACCGGTTTGCCGCCCGCATAGCGCAGGGTAAGCTGCGACTTGGCATCGGGGCCGAGCGTGGGTTCGGCGCCCGATTTGCGCGCCTCGGCCAGCCGTTTCAGGATGGCGTGGGAATAAAGGATCGGCGCGGGCATCAGTTCGGCGGTTTCATTGACGGCAAAGCCGAACATGATCCCCTGATCGCCGGCCCCGTCGCGGTCGACCCCCTGGGCGATATGCGCGGATTGCGCGTGCAGAAGGTTCTGCACCTGCAGGGTATTCCAGTGGAACTTGTCCTGCTCATACCCGATGTCGCGCACGCAATCGCGCACGATCTGTTCGACCCGGCCCATGTGTTCGGCCAGCGCCGCCTTGTCGGACAGGCCCACCTCGCCCCCGACGACGACGCAATTGGTGGTGGCGAAGGTTTCGCAGGCGACGCGGGCGTTGGCCTCGACGCTTAGAAACGCATCAAGGACGGCGTCGGAAATGCGGTCGCACACCTTGTCCGGGTGCCCCTCGGAAACCGACTCCGAGGTGAACAGGTAGTCTTGTCTTGGCATTGGGAACGCTCCATTGGGAAAACCCGCCACGTCAGGAAGCCGTTGTGACGGTTGAAACACGCTGTTACCGGTGCCTTGGGGCAAGGTCAATCGCTATCGCGCAGGCGCAAGGGCACAAGACCAAGGCAAAGTGCCAGCAGCAGCAACAGCACCGGCCGGTCGCCGT
This sequence comes from Paracoccaceae bacterium, assembly GCA_014359745.1. Taxonomy (GTDB): domain Bacteria; phylum Pseudomonadota; class Alphaproteobacteria; order Rhodobacterales; family Rhodobacteraceae; genus JACIYW01. Next base: position 2,691 of record JACIYW010000033.1, read on the forward strand.
TGCGCGCATAGGGGGTTTGCGGCAATGCGCCGGGCACCGCCGCGTCGATCATACCCGCGCTGTTCAGCGGCAGGGATTGCAGGATGCGCCCATGGGCGTCGATCACCGCGGTGATGCCGGTGTTGGCCGATCGCAGCAACGGCAGGCCGGTTTCGACGGCGCGCAGCCGCGCCTGCGCCAGATGCTGATACGGGCCGGAAAGCGTGCCGAACCAGCCATCGTTGGTGATCTGCAATATCCAGTCGGGGCGCGGGCCGGGCACGCGCAGATCCTGGGGAAACACCGCCTCGTAGCAGATCAGCGGCAGCACCAGCCCAAGCGGGCCCAGATCCAGCACCTGTGGCCCCGGTCCGGGGCTGTAACCCGCCCCCTCCTGCGCGGCAAAGCCATGCAGGCCAAAGCGCGCCAGTACGTCGCCAAAGGGCAGGTATTCGCCAAAGGGCACAAGGTGGTGCTTGTCATAGACCGCGGTGACGGCGCCACCCGCTTCCAGCACGGCAAGGCTGTTGAAGGCCCGGCTGCCTTCACGGCGCTGGATGCCGACGGCCACGGGGGCGCCACCCGATGCCTCGGTGATCATTTCCAGGGCCGGGGCGGCATGTTCCATCAGATAGGGCACTGCGGTTTCGGGCCAGATGACCAGATCGGGGCGCGGGGTTGTCGCTGTCATGTCAAGCTGACGATCGAAGAATGTCGCGGCCAGATCGCGGTTCCATTTCATCTGTTGCGCGGCATTGGGTTGCAAGAGGCGCGCGTGAATGACGGTGGCGCGGGGCACGGCCGGCTGATCCAGCCGCCAGAGACCGAACCACATGGCAAAGCCCAGCAGGATCAGCGATATCATCGTCCCCGTGCGCAGCGGCCGCCCCGGCAGGGCCAGCGGCAGCGCCGCCAGCAGCGTGGTCAACAGCGTAAGCCCCACGGGGCCGCCCAGCGCCGCCCATTGCACCACCGGCGTGCCGATCCAGATATGGCCGATCAACGCCCAGGGAAACCCGGTCAGCACATAGCCGCGCGCAAGATCGGCCAGCGCCAGCGCCAGCGCCAGCGCCAGGATGCGGCGTTTGCGCGATGCGCCGCCGATCAGCGCCGCCAGCCCCGCCGCCCCCGCCCAGAACAGCGCCATCCCCAGCGCCATGAACACCAGCGCGAACGGCGCCATCCAGCCATAGCGTGGCGCGTCGATCAGAAACGGTTCCACGATCCAGAACAGCGTAGCTGCGAAATAGCCCGCCCCCGCCAGCCAGCCGCGCCACAGCGCGCCGCGCAGGCCCGGCCCGGCGCTGATCTGCCACATCGTCCAGGTCAGCGCGGGCAGCGCCAGCCACCACCACGACAGCGGCGCCTGCCCAACGCCGATCGCCGCCCCGGTCAGCGCGGCCAGCGCCAGCGCAGCAACGCGCGGCCGGGCGGTGGATGCCTTGATCATTCCGCCTTGCCTGCGGCCCCGTCCGACGCCTTGCCCGACGCCCCGTCCGACGCCTTGCCCGATGCCCCGTCCGACGCCTTGCCCGATGCCTTGCCCGCCGCTTCCGGGAATCGCACCCGCAGGCGTTTGATGCGGCGGGGGTCGGCATCGACCACCTCGAACTGGATGCCAGAGCCATGAGTCACAACCTCGCCCCGCGCGGGAACGCGGCCCGACAGGATAAAGACCAGGCCCCCCAATGTGTCGACCTCTTCATCATCGATGCCATCGGTCAGGCTGCGGCCGATCTCGGCCTCGAATTCATCAAGCGGCGCGCGCGCCTGTACCAGATAGCAGCCCGGCTTTTCCTGCACCCAGTACCCGTCTTCGGCGGTGTCGTGTTCGTCTTCGATTTCGCCGACCACCTGTTCGATCAGATCCTCGATGGTGACCAGCCCGTCAACACCGCCGTATTCGTCGATCACCAGCGCCATGTGGCTGCGTTCGGTTTGCATCTTTTGCAACAGAACCCCAAGCGGCATCGACGGCGGGGCGAACAGCAGCGGGCGCAGCAGTTTGCGCAGGGAAAAGCGCGGGCCGGTGCCGTTGAAACCGTATTCCAGCGCCAGATCCTTGAGCAGGACCAGCCCCAGCGGTTTATCCAGCGTATCCTTGTAGACCGGCAGCCGCGAGAAACCGCTTTCGCGAAACACCTCGACCAGCGCCGCCTTCGAGATGTCTACCGAGACCGCCACGATCTCGGCCTTGGGGATGGCTACGTCATCGACGCGCAACAGCCGCAAGTTGCCAAGGCCGGGGATCGACAAAAGCCGCCCGGTGCCGGTCTGGCTTTGCTTGCCCTTCCGGGGGGCGTCGGCATCGTCGGAACCGGGAGAGAACATGCCCGAAAGGCGGCCCCAAAGGCCGCGTTGCTCGGTTTCTTCGGGGGGGTGCGCGCCTTGCGCCGCGCCAGACCCGTCACCTGAATCGCCCATTTTCCCTTTCCGTCACAGCGGCGCGTTTCGCGCCAGTTACGCATATGGATCATCAATGCCAAGGCGCGCAAGCATCCGCACCTCGCACTCTTCCATCAGCTCGGCATCCTTTGGCCGAATGTGATCATAGCCCAGCAGATGTAACATCCCATGTATCAGCAGATGCATCACATGGTCGTTCATCGTCTTGCCCTGCTCCGCCGCTTCGCGCGCGCAGGTGTCCCAGGCGATGGCGATATCGCCCAGTTCCCTGGGCATGGCGGCGGTGCCCTGCGGCGGGGCCGGGGTGCCACCGTCGGCCACGGCCGCACGTTCGTCAGACGGCCATGACAACACATTGGTCGGCGCGGGTTTGCCCCGAAAATCGGCGTTCAGCGCGGCAATGCGCGCGTCATCGCAGGCCAGCACGCTGATTTCATACCCGTCAGGGGCAAGGCCAAGATCGGCCATCACCGCGCTTGCGGCCATTTCCGCGCGCGCTTCCAGGCCGAAATCATCCCAGCGCGGATCTTCGACAATCAGGTCAACCAGTGGTTTCATCGTCCCGTTCATAGGCCGCAATCACCCGCGCAACAAGCGGGTGGCGCACCACATCGGCCGAGGTGAAGTAATTGAACGACACGCCCTTGATACCTTCCAGAATGCGCTCGGCTTCCGAGAGGCCGCTTTTAACGCCGCGCGGCAGGTCAACCTGGGTGCGGTCGCCGGTGATCACCATGCGCGATCCTTCGCCAAGCCGGGTCAGGAACATCTTCATCTGCATCGGCGTGGCGTTCTGCGCCTCATCCAGCACCACAAAGGCATTCGACAGGGTGCGCCCGCGCATGAAGGCCAGCGGCGCGATCTCGATCCGCTTTTCCTCCAGCAGTTTCTGCACCTGTTTGGCGGGCAGGAAATCATTCAGCGCGTCGTAAAGCGGCTGCATGTAGGGATCGACCTTTTCCTTCATGTCGCCGGGCAGGAACCCCAGCCGTTCGCCCGCCTCGACGGCCGGGCGCGACAGCAGGATCTTGTCAACATGGCCGCCAATGAAATGCGTTACCGCCACCGCCACCGCCAGATAGGTCTTTCCGGTGCCCGCCGGGCCGATGCCAAAGGCCATTTCATGATCGAAAAGCGCGCGGACATAGGCCTTTTGCGCCTCGGTCCGGGGTTCGACGGATTTCTTGCGGGTGCGGATCTCGGCACCCGTGCCGCGAAACATTTCGAGTTGATCGCCGCTGGCCGGTGCGCCGGGGGCCGACAGGCGCAGGGCGGCATCGATAGTGCCGCCATCCAGCGTGCGCCCCTCTTCCAGCCGTGCATATAGCCCGTTGAGCACCTGCGCCGCGCGATCCCGATCCGCCCCGGTGCCGACCAGGGCAAGCTGATTGCCGCGCCGCAGGATGTTCAGGCCGAGGTGATGTTCGATCAGCGCGATGTTGCGGTCATATTCGCCACAAAGGTCGATCAACAGCCGGTTGTCGGGAAATTCCACGAAACTTTCGGAAACTTCTTCCGGTTGGGGCGGGGTTTTCAGCGCGCTGATGCCCAAGGATGGCTCCTTCTTCGCTATGCCTTTCTTCAAGGTGACCCGTTGCGCGACACTTGGCAAGTCTTGCCGCGAAATTTCACGAAACCGTAACGAAAAAGACCGCAGGCATTGGGCCTGCGGTCCATAAATCGGGCAGTGCTGCCATTAAAGGATATCGGCGACGCCCTGTCCGGCGCGGAACGGGCCATAGGCCGTGTTGGGTGGGACATTGCCGTTACACACCGGCGTTCCATCGCGGTTCAGCCGGGCCATCAGATATCCTTCCAGGCCATCGTCGATGATCCAGTGATCGCACCCTTCCGGATCGACCCAGATACCGGCTTTTAGATCGGCCAGAGGACCAGTGTCGGTATAGTTATCGCCCCCCTTGTCGTCGCCCACCTGGGTACAGGCCGAAAGCGCGCCAACCATGGCAAGCAGCGCGATGGATTTGAGAATGTTCATCTTGCGCTACCCTCTTAACCAATACATTCAATTTCGACGCGGCGGTTCTTCTGCCGGCCGGCCGCGGTGGCATTGTCGGCCACCGGATTGCGTTCGCCGTACCAGCGTACCTCTTGCACCCTGGCGCCGACCTGCCGCGCGACTTCGGCAACCGAATTGGCGCGGCGCTGCGACAGGGCCATATTGTAGGCATCGCTTGCCACGCTGTCGGTGTGGCCCGATATGACAAAGGACGAGGCATTGGTTTGCCTGAAGAAATCGGCCAGGCGCGCGCGGCTGCCTTGGGAAAGGCGCCATTGATCGGTGGCGAACATCTGATCCGATTCAAACACCGCGCAGGCCGGCCCGCTGCGGCAGACCGGGGTGCCATCGCGGCGCAACCGGTTGTCGCCATAGCCTTCGGCGCCGTCGTCCATCACCCAATGTTCGCACCCGTCGGGATCGACCCAGATCGTTGGCACATAGCGTTCACCCACAATCGTGCGGATTTCCTGTGCGGCGAGATCCTGACCAAGCATCGAAACCGAAACAAGGGCCACAAGGGTGATGCCCGCCATCTTGCGCATGGGGTTTGAAAGATTTCTGACCACGATTTTTCCCTTACTCAAACAACGCATCGCGCTGGTCTGGACTGGACCGAACGACACCATGTGGCAGATGTTAGCAAAAAATACGGCGAATAGAAGGCAAATTCTCCATGTATTGTAGGCACTTAGACAACAGAACCGGTTGGTATTCACTTATTGTTGCCGTAATCGGCATAACGCCGGGCCTAGCCGCGATCGCTGCCGCACATTTGCCAGAATCGGTGATCCGCAGTCAACTGTGGCCGATCGCCGGGGTTCCGGCAAGGGAATTGGGCTTGCTGTCGGTGATTCGTACCTTGGCCACCGTTCCGATGGGCAGGTCCGCAGCGTCGATGTGCACGGCGTGAAGATGGTCGGATTTTCCGGCCATCTGCCCCGGCTGACGGCCTTTTTTCTCAATCAGAACAGACACTTCTTTGCCAACCATGGCGCTTTGCGCTTCGTGCTGCTGTTGGGTGAGCAATGCCTGTAGCTGTTGCAGCCGGTCGTCGGCCACCTCGGCGGGCACCTGGGCGCGTTCGGCGGCGGGGGTGCCGGGTCGGGGGGAGTATTTGAACGAATAGGCCTGCCCGTAGCCCACGGCGCGCACCAGATCCATGGTGGCCTGGAAATCGGCGTCGGTTTCACCGGGAAAGCCCACGATGAAATCGCCCGAAATCAGGATGTCGGGCCGGGCGGCGCGGATGCGGTCTATCAGCCGGATATAGCCCTGGGCGGTGTGCTTGCGGTTCATCGCCTTCAGGATGCGGTCAGACCCGGATTGCACGGGTAAGTGCAGGTAAGGCATAAGTTTTTCGCAATCCCCATGGGCGGCGATCAGGTCGTCGCCCATGTCGTTGGGATGCGAGGTGGTGTAGCGGATGCGCGCCAGCCCGTCGAGGCGCGCAAGGTCGCGGATCAGCCGGGCAAGGCCCCAATCGCTGCCCTCACCTTCGCCGTGCCAGGCGTTGACGTTCTGGCCCAGCAGGGTGATTTCGCGCACACCGCGCGCCACCAGATCGCGGGCTTCGGACAGGATGCGGGCGGCGGGGCGCGACACTTCGGCGCCACGGGTGTAGGGCACCACGCAGAAGGCGCAGAACTTGTCGCAGCCTTCCTGAACGGTCAGGAAAGCGGTCGGGTTCCGGTCTGGCTTTTGGTCTGGCTTTGGTCGGGACGGCAGGTGATCGAATTTGTCTTCGGCGGGGAATTCGGTATCGACAAGGCGCGCCCCCGCCGCGACGCCGCGCGCCATGGCCGGCAGGCGGTGATAGCTTTGCGGACCGACGACCAGATCGACAATCGGCGCGCGCGCCAGAATTTCCGTGCCCTCGGCCTGTGCCACGCAGCCGGTAACGCCGATGCGCAGATCGGGGCGCGCGGATTTGAGCGGCTTGAGCCGCCCGAGTTCGGAGTAAACCTTTTCAGCGGCCTTTTCGCGGATGTGGCAGGTGTTGAGCAGGATCATGTCGGCGGCCCCGATGTCTTCGGTCAGCTCGTAGCCATCGGTGCCCAGTGCCTCGGCCATGCGTTCGCTGTCATAGACGTTCATCTGGCAGCCGTAGGTCTTGATGAACAGTTTCTTCACTGTGGTCTTCGCCCCATCCATGATCGACACCCCCGTGGTCGGCATGCGCTTTATCCGGGGCCGGACCGGATCGCAACGCTTGCAATACACCCGTCCTTAACCGATTCTGTGCCAAGAGGCGACAGGTTCAGGACAGGGTATGACGTATAGCGGGCTGGAGGATTTTCTGAGGAACGGGCGCGCCGTGCTGGCCAGGGGGCCGGTGGCGCTGATCTTTGCCGATGACGGGGTCGAGGTGGACAGCACCCTGCGCCATTGTCTGCGCATCGGGTTCCGCGCCACGGTGTTTTTCGCACCCGACCGGATTGCCACCCCGCCCGCCCTGGCGGATCAGGTGCATCGGGTGAGTTACGACACCCAGCAGGACAATGCGCTGATGCATGCGGTCAACCGGATCATCCCGGCGGCGCCGGGCGTCTGGTTCTATTACGGCTATAACGCCGAATACCTGTTCTATCCGTTCTGCGAAACCCGCACGATCGGCGAATGCCTGACATTCCACGCCGAGGAACGCCGCGACGCGATGCTGAGCTATGTGGTCGATCTTTACGCCGACAACCTGGACAGGCACCCGAACGCCGTCAGCCTGATCGATGCCTGCCTGGACAAATCGGGTTATTACGCGCTGGCCCGCCGGGATGCCGCGGGCGACGCCAAGGAACGCCAGCTTGATTTCTTTGGCGGCCTGCGCTGGCGCTTTGAAGAACATATTCCCGCCAACCGGCGCAAGATCGACCGTATCGCGCTGTTTCGTGCCAAGCCGGGGCTGTCGCTGCGCGAGGATTTCACCTTTGACGATGAAGAATACAACACCTACGCCAGCCCCTGGCACAACAACATCACCTCGGCGATCTGTTCGTTTCGCACCGCCAAGGCCTTGCGCACCAATCCCGGATCGAAATTCGATATCCACACGTTCAACTGGCACAATTCCGAGCCGTTCGGCTGGCATTCGCAGCAGTTGATGGATCTGGGCCTGATGGAACCGGGGCAGTGGTTTTAGCAATGTCAGTTGGTCGGGTTCCTTGCCTTTAGCGGCGCGCGCATGGCGGGGGCGGGGGGCGGGATTGGGAACAGTGACCCGCCCGCCTCGTTCATCCCGCGCATCGCCACCTTCCGCAGCCGCTGCAGTGCCGAAGGTGAATCATGTTCTCGAAACCGCGTCGGGCCCGGTCTTTTTCAGCAGCCTGATGGGGCCTGATGGATCGACCGCGACCACGCCCACGGATTTGCCGCGCTTGCGCAGTTCGGCGATACAGGTATTAATCAGCGCCAACTTGCCCACCCCCGGCGGGTCGGTGAACCCCACCACGACCGCATGGCCCGGATGCGGCCGGATCGCGCGCGGCGGGCGGGCAAAATCCCCGCGCCGCCACTTTACCTCTTTCCCCGCTCACAATTCTCCCCTATAGGCTGCCCCTCGCGCGGGCACGCACCCTTGGAGGGTGCCCGGCATAACTCAAGGAGAACCTCTATGGCTGGTGAGATCCCTGATCTTCACGCCGAGGTACGGACGGGGACAGGCAAGGGGGCCGCTCGTCAAGCTCGTCGCAAGGGCAACGTACCCGGTATAGTTTACGGCGGCGGAACCGATCCGCTGCCCATCAATATCGAATTCAACGCGCTGACAAAGCGCCTCAAGGCGGGGCGGTTCCTGTCCACGCTGTTCAACCTCAAGGTGCCCGGACAGGAAGATGTCCGCGTCATCTGCCGGAACGTGCAGCGCGATGTGGTCAAGGATCTTCCGACCCATGTCGATCTGATGCGCCTGCGGCGCACCTCGCGGATCAAGCTCTTTATCCACGTCACTTTCATCAACCACGAAGAGGCCCCCGGCCTGAAACGTGGCGGCACCCTGACCGTGGTGCGCCCCGAGGTGGAACTTGAGGTGACAGCGGGTGACATCCCCGATCACATCACCGTCGATCTGGCCGGCAAGGTTATCGGCGACGTGATCCACATTTCGGATGTGCCGCTGCCCGAAGGCGCCAAACAGACCATCGATCGCGATTTCGTCATCGCCAATATCGCGGCCCCGTCGGGCCTGCGTTCGGCCGATAACGACGACGAAGAAGAAAACGCCGAAGCCGAGGCCTGAGCCCGGTTTTGCAAGGCGCAGTGATGCGGGGTCGCCATGGCGGCCCCGCATTTTTATTCGGGCGCCCTGATCGGCGGCCGATCCCGCGTTGAACCCGGTTGCGCGCGCCGCTACTCTGGCCCGAAGGTAAAGGATCAGGTGATGCGTCTCTTTGTCGGTCTAGGCAATCCCGGCGGGCAATATGCCCGGAACCGCCACAACATCGGCTTCATGGCGGTGGACCGAATCGCCGCCGATCACGGCTTTGGCCCGTGGCGCGCCAAATTTCAGGGCGAGGTGGCCGAGGGCACGCTGGGCGGCGAAAAGGTCATCCTGCTGAAACCCGGCAGCTTCATGAACCGGTCGGGCGGGCCGGTGGCTGCGGCGGTGCAGTTCTTCAAACTGCCGCTTGATCACATCACCGTCTTTCACGACGAACTTGATCTGGCGCCCGGCAAGGCGCGGGTCAAGGCGGGGGGCGGGCACGCGGGGCATAACGGCCTGCGATCCATCAGCGCGGCGATTGGCGAGGGGTACGGCCGCGTGCGCCTTGGCATCGGCCATCCGGGCCACAAGGACGCCGTGGCCAATTACGTCCTGCACGATTTCGCCAAGGCCGATGCCGACTGGCTTGACGACCTTCTGCGCGGCATTTCGGACGGGGCGGCGGCGCTGGCGGCTGGCGATGGCGGCCGCTTCATGAACGCGGTGGCGCTGCGCACCGCGCCCCCCCGGCCTGCAACCGGGCGCGCGCAGGAAACCGCACAAAAGCCCGCCACGGCGCAGGCAGGGCCGCAAAAGGCCCCCACCCCCCCAAACGCCCCCCCCGCAGCCGACAACCGCACGGCACTGCAGCGGCTGCGGGATCGTTTCACCTGATTACACGAACCAGGCGAATTTGGTTGGTTACGGTGCCGTCAGCGCCTAGATTGGCCCTGAACAGCAGCAGGAGGATATGATGGCCACCCCCCCGATCATCGCCCAGAAAGCCCCCTATCCGGTCGAGGTAGAGGCAGGCAAAACCTATTTCTGGTGTGCCTGCGGGCGATCCGCCAAACAGCCGTTTTGCGACGGTTCGCACAAGGATACCGGCCTTTCCCCGGTTAAATGGCAGGCACCAGAGGCAAAGCGCGTGTTCTTCTGCGGCTGCAAGGCCACCGCGAACCATCCGCTGTGCGACGGCAGCCACGCGAAACTCTGATGGCCGGTATCCCGATGATGGCGCCATCGCGCAATGTGCTGGGCGGCGCGCTGGAACCCTGTTCGCGCGATCCGCTGACCGGGTTCTTTCGCAACGGCTGCTGCGATACCGGGCCGATGGATCAGGGCAGCCATACGGTCTGCGCGCTGATGACGGCGGAATTTCTGGCGCTGTCGAAATATCTTGGCAACGACCTGTCGACGCCCCGGCCCGAATTCGGCTTTGCCGGGCTGAAACCCGGCGATCAATGGTGCCTGTGCGCCGGGCGGTTCCTTCAGGCCCATGACGAAGGCGCGGCGCCGCAGGTGCGGCTGGCGGCAACCCATGAACGCTGCCTTGATATCGTGCCGCTTGATATCTTGCGCCTTTATGCGGCCGGGTCGGCCTGACCGCCGCGCACCACGTCGATCATGCGTTGCACATTGCCCGGATCGGCATCGGGGGTGATGCCGTGGCCAAGGTTGAAAATATGCGGCCCGCCGGAAAACGCCCGCACGATGTCGCGGGTGGCCGCATCCAGCGCCGGGCCGCCCGTCACCATGTGACCGGGCGCGAGGTTGCCCTGCACGCAGCCATCCACCTGCACATGTTCCGCCGCCCAATCCGCCGCCACCGAGTTATCCAGCGCCACGCAATCCGCGCCCGTCGCGCGGGCAAAGCCGACATAGCGTTCCCCCGCCTCGCGCGGGAAGGCGATCACCGGCAGGCCGGGGTGGCGTTCTTTCAGGGCGGCAATGATGCGCGCGGCGGGTGCCAGCGCGAAATCGTCGAAATCGCGACCCTTCAGCGATCCGGCCCAACTGTCGAACAGCTTGACCACCTCGGCCCCGGCCACCACCTGCGCCGACAGATATTCGATCGTGGCCTCGGTCAAGATGTCGATCAGCGCCGAAAATGTCGCCCGGTCGGCATCCTTGAACGCATGCGCGGGCCCCTGATCGGGGGTGCCCCGGCCCGCGATCATATAGGTGGCCACCGTCCATGGCGCGCCGGCAAAGCCGATCAGCGTGGTCTCAACCGGCAAGGCGCGGGAAACGATACGCAGCGTTTCATAGACCGGGTTCAACACCGCGTCGATCTCGTCAACCGGGCGCAGCGCCCGCAGCCCCTCGGGCCCGGTGATGGTTGACAGGCGCGGCCCCTCGCCGGTCACGAACCACAGATCGGCGCCCAGCGCCTGCGGCAGCAGCAAGATGTCGGCGAACAGGATCGCCGCGTCGAACCCATAGCGGCGGATCGGTTGCAACGTCACCTCGGCCGCCAGATCGGGCGTATAGCACAGCGACAGGAAATCCCCCGCCTTCTCGCGCGTCGCGCGGTATTCGGGCAGGTAACGCCCGGCCTGCCGCATCATCCAGATCGGCGGCACCGCCTGCCTTTCGCCGCGAAGCGCCTTGAGAATGGTCTTGTTCGCCTGCATCGGGTTCCTCCTGCTGCCCTGTCGTCCCTTGCGCCCCGGCGATTGTCAAGCGGCCCATTGTCAGGCACGGCGGACACCGTTACTCCTTCGGCATGACACAGAACACGCCCGCCCAAGACAAGATCCTGAAAATCGGCACCCGCGGATCGCCGCTGGCCCTGGCACAGGCGTTCGAGACGCGCGCGCGGCTGATGGCGGCGCATGGCCTGTCGGAAGATGTCTTTGAAATCGTCGTGATCAAGACCACCGGCGACCGGGTGCTTGACCGGCCGCTCAAGGAAATCGGCGGCAAGGGCCTGTTCACCCGCGAGATAGAGGCGGCGCTGCTGGAAGGCGGCATCGACATTGCCGTGCATTCGATGAAGGATATGCCGGTGGCCCAGCCCGCGGGGTTGATCCTTGATTGCTACCTGCCGCGCGAGGATCCGCGCGATGCCTTTGTCGCGCCGGATGGTCCCGCCCGGTTGGCCGATCTGGCGCCGGGCGCGGTTGTCGGCACCTCCAGCCTGCGGCGGCGCGCGCAGCTTCTGCAGCGTCGTCCCGACCTCAAGGTGGTGGAATTTCGCGGCAATGTGCAGACCCGGCTGAAGAAACTGGCCGATGGCGTGGCGCAGTGCACCTTTCTTGCCATGGCCGGGCTGAACCGGATGAACATGGCCAATGTCGCCCAAGGCCCCGTCGCCCCCGAAGAGATGCTGCCCGCCGTCGCCCAAGGCGCCATCGGGATCGAGCGGCGCGAGGATGACGATGCCGCCGCTGCCCTGCTTGCCGCCATCCACGACACACCGACCGGCCAGCGCCTTGCCGCCGAACGGGCGTTCCTGGCCGAACTTGACGGATCGTGCGAAACCCCCATCGCCGGGCTTGCCCTGCTTGAGGGCGGTCAGGTCTGGTTGCGGGGCGAGATTTTGCGCCCCGATGGCAGCACCTCGCATCTTGACGAGGCGCGCGCGCCCATCGCCGAGGCCGCCGCCATGGGCCGCGATCTGGCGCGCCGCCTGCTGGCCCGCGCCGGTGCGGGGTTTTTCGACTGGCGCGCCTGAGGTTCCCGGCCCCGCCGCGCGCAGGTTCTTGCCCAAAGCGCGCAGACCGCCGCAAAACCCGCCGTTTCTGCGCCTGCGCGCACTTTGCCCGCGCCGCGTTTCACGCTATGATGCCCCAAAACAATGAGCAGGTGGCATGATGCGCGGGTGGATGGCAGTCTTTGGGCTGATGGTTGTTCTGGTGCCGGGATGCGGGTTCAGCGGCCCGGTTGACCGATCGGAACGGCCCGCGGCGCGGCGTGAGGCGCGCGTCACCCCCGTGCCGCCCCGGCTGCGACCAGAACCGGCCCCCGAGTCGGCCCCAGAACCGGCCCCCGAACCGGCCCCGTCCCGCACCCCCGCGTTCGAACGCTGGCTGGCCGATTTCCGGCCCCGTGCCCGCGCGGCGGGGATCACCCCGGCCACGTTCGACCGGGCTTTCCGAAACGCCACCTACCTGCCCGACGTGATCGCGCGCGATCGCAATCAGGCCGAATTCAACCGCACCATCTGGGATTACCTTGACAGCGCCGTGTCCGACACCCGCATCGCCAACGGTCGGCAAGCCATGGCCGAACATGCCCGCGTGCTTGACGCGATAGAGGCGCGTTACGGCGTTGACAAGGCGGTTGTCGTGGCGATCTGGGGCATGGAAAGCGCCTATGGCACAAGGCGCGGCGACACGCCGCTGATTTCCGCCCTTGCCACGCTGGCCGAAGACGGGCGGCGCGGGCGCTTTTTCGAGGAACAGTTGATCGCGGCGCTGAAAATCCTGCAAAACGGCGACACAACCCCCGAGGCGATGACCGGAAGCTGGGCCGGCGCCATGGGCCACACACAGTTCATCCCCACCTCTTATCTCGCCTATGCCGCCGATTTTGGCGGCGACGGGCGGCGCGACATCTGGTCTGACGATCCGACCGACGCGCTGGCCTCGACAGCCAATTATCTGGCCCGCTCTGGCTGGAAAACCGGCCAGCCTTGGGGGATAGAGGTGATCCTGCCCGCAGGTTTCAACTATGCGCAGGCGGGCAAATCGAACCGGCGCGACGTGTCCGACTGGGCGCGCGCCGGGGTCCGCGCCGCATCCGGCGCGCGGCTGCCCGATGCCGGGGCCGCCGCCATCCTTGTGCCCGCAGGCGCCAACGGCCCGGCGCTGATGATCTTTGACAATTTCCGGGCGATCAGCCGCTACAATGCCGCCGACAGCTATGTGATCGGGGTCGGGCACCTTGCCGACCGGATCAAGGGGGCCGGGCCGTTCCGCACCGCCTGGCCGCGCGACGGCCGGGCGATGACCTCGGCCGAGCGGCGCGAATTGCAGGAACGGCTGACCCGCGCGGGCTTTGACACCCAAGGCATCGACGGCCGCATCGGCCCCGACACGATTGCCGCGATCCGCAATTGGCAGCGCGCCAACGGCCATGTGCCCGATGGTTACGCAAGCATCGACATCCTGCGCACCCTGCGCTGACCTTATTCGTCTGATGCTTGAGGCCAGCGCATTGGGCCTGTATGGGGAAAGCAATCATGAAGGGTTGCGCCCATGCCTGTGTTCCTGACTGACACCGCCCCGGATTTCGAAGATGCGTTCGCGGCGCTTCTTGCGGGCAAACGCGAAACCGCCGCCGATGTCGACGATATCGTGGCGGGCATCATCACGGATGTGCGCGCGCGCGGCGATGCCGCCCTGATCGACCTTACCGCGAAATTCGACCGCCTGGACCTGACCCCGGAAACCCTGGCCTTCACCGCCGGGGAAATCGACGCCGAATGCGCCAAGGTATCGCCCGAGGATCGCGCCGCGCTGGAACTGGCCGCCGAACGTATCCGCGCCTATCACGTCCGGCAAATGCCACAGGGCGAACGCTGGACCGATCCCGACGGCGCCAGCCTTGGCTGGCGCTGGACGGCCGTTTCGGCCGCCGGGCTTTATGTGCCGGGGGGGCTGGCATCCTATCCGTCGTCGGTGCTGATGAACGCCATTCCCGCGCAGGTGGCCGGGGTGGAACGGCTGGCGATCTGCGCGCCGACGCCGGGGGGGGTGTGCAACCCGCTGGTGCTTTACGCCGCGCGGCTGGCCGGGGTTTCCACCATCTACCGGCTGGGCGGCGCGCAGGCGATCGCGGCCCTTGCCTATGGCACCCAAACCGTGGCCCCGGTCGACAAGATCACCGGCCCCGGCAACGCCTTTGTCGCCGCCGCCAAACGCCGCGTCTTCGGGCAGGTCGGCATCGACATGATCGCCGGGCCGTCGGAAATTCTGGTGATCGCGGATCGCGACAACGATCCCGACTGGATCGCGCTTGATCTGCTGTCACAGGCCGAACATGACGAAAGCGCGCAATCGATCCTGATTACCGATGATGCGGCCTTCGGGCAGGCGGTGGCGGCGGCTGTCGAGGCACGCCTGCAAACGCTGGAACGTCGCGCCATCGCGGGCGCAAGCTGGCGCGACCATGGCGCGGTGATCACGGTGCGCGACATGGATCAGGCCGCGGCGCTGAGCGACCGCATCGCCCCCGAACATCTGGAACTTTGTGTCTCCGACCCCGAGGCGCTGGCCGCCCGCATCCGCCACGCCGGCGCGATCTTTCTGGGCCAATGGACGCCCGAGGCGATCGGCGATTACGTCGGCGGCCCCAACCATGTGCTGCCCACCGCCCGTTCGGCGCGGTTTTCTTCGGGCCTGTCGGTGCTGGATTTCCTCAAACGCACCACCATCGCCCGCATGACGCCCGAGGCGCTGGCCAGCATAGGCCCCGCCGCCGAACGGCTGGCCATATCCGAAAGCCTGCAAGCGCACGGCCTTAGCGTGCGCGCCCGACTGGACCGGTTGAACAGGGGGCACACATGACCAACCGCATCTGCCATATCGACATCGACGATTCGGGCCTTCCCACCCCCACCCCCGAAATCGAACAGGAACGCCGTGTTGCCGTGTTCGACCTGATGGAGGACAACAGCTTTGCCCTGCCCGACCGGGACGGTCGCGCGGTGCCGCCCGGCCCCTACCGGCTGTTGCTGGCGATCCGCGAGGGGCGGCTGGTGTTCGACATCGCCGATGAGGCCGACCAGAAGATCGGCGAATTTCACCTGTCGCTTGGCCCGTTCCGGCAGGTGGTCAAGGATTACCACCAGATCTGCGGCAGCTATTTCGAGGCGGTCAAACGCCTGCCCCCCAGCCAGATCGAAGCGATCGACATGGCCCGGCGCGGCATCCATAACGAAGGCGCGCGCATCCTTCAGGAACGGCTTGACGGCAAGGCCGTGGTCGATATGGACACCGCGCGCCGCCTGTTCACGCTGATCTGCGTTCTGCGGTTCGGGGTTTGAGGTTTGGCGGGCAAGCTTCCATCTTCGGTGCTGTTTTGCTGCGACCACAACGCGGTGCGGTCGCCGATGGCCGAAGGCATGATGAAGAAGCTCTATGGTCAGGCCGTTTATGTGCAGTCGGCCGGGGTGCGCAACGATCTGGAAATCGACGGCTTTGCCATCGCCGCCTGCAAGGAAATCGGGGTGGAACTGTCGCGCCACCGTTCGCGGTCTTTCGCCGAGATGCAGCAATGGGGCGACGATCTGTCGGGGTTTGACCTGGTGGTGGCGCTGTCGCCCGCGAGCCAGCGGCAGGCGCTGGAAATGACGCGGTTTTTCCATCTGGAGGTGGAATACTGGCCGATCCTCGATCCCACCGGCCTGGGCGAGACCCGCGAAACCAAGCTGTCGGCCTATCGCCAGACCCGCGATCAGTTGCGCGCCCGCATGGTTGAGCGATTCGGCCCGGCACGGGACCGGTAGGTATGGGCGGAGGGCGGGGCAGGGGGCGCTGCCCCCTCTTGGCCTGCGGCCAATTCACCCCCGGAGTATTTGTATCGAGAGGATGAGGCAGGTTTGTGCTGACCGTGGGCTGTCGCGACAGGGTCGGGCGGCGCATTCCGTCAGTTAGCCCTTGAAAATCCGGTCGCGGAGGCGCATTTAATGCGCGCCCCAAAAAACGGGGCACCCCAAAAGACGGAGTGACCATGGCCAAGGAAGAATTGCTCGAATTTCCCGGTGTCGTCAAGGAACTCCTGCCGAACGCGACATTTCGGGTCGAGCTTGAAAACGGCCATGAGATTATCGCCCATACGGCAGGAAAAATGCGCAAGAACCGGATCCGCGTTCTGGCGGGCGACAAGGTGCAGGTTGAAATGACGCCCTACGACCTGTCCAAGGGGCGGATCAATTACCGCTTCAAGTAACGTGCCGCGCCTGATTCTGGGTTCGGCCAGCCCGCGCAGGCGGGACTTGCTGCTGCAACTGGGCATTGTCCCGGATGTGATCGCGCCCGCCGATATTGATGAAACCCCGCAAAAGGGCGAATTGCCGCGCCCCTATTGCGCGCGCATGGCGCGGGAAAAGGCGTGGGCCGTGATGGCCGCGCCCGATGATCTGGTGCTGTCGGCCGATACCACCGTGGCGCTTGGCCGCCGCATTCTTGGCAAGCCTGAAACCGCCGCCGAGGCGGCGGCGTTCCTGACGGCGCTGGGCGGGCGGCGGCACAGGGTGATCACCGCCGTGGCCGTGCGCCGGGGCGAACGCCTGTGGCAGCGCGAGGTGATGACGGCGGTAAAGGTCAAACGCCTGTCGGATGATGAACTGAACGGCTATCTTGCCAGCAATGAATGGCAGGGCAAGGCCGGGGGGTACGGCATTCAGGGCCTTGCGAGCGCGTTCATCCCGTGGATTCAGGGGTCTTTCACCGCCGTGGTCGGCCTGCCGGTGATGGAAACCGCGCACTTGCTGCAAGCCGCAGGTTATCCGGTATTTCGGGGGGCGCGATGATCGGTCGGGTTGTGGCGCTGGGCCATGTTGCGGGGCGCGATGCGGCGGCGCTGATGGTTGACGGGCAGTTGGAAGACCTGGCGCTTGATCCGCCCGAGGGCGCGGGCCCGCTGCCCGGCGCGATCTTTCGCGGCCGCGTCGGGCGGTTGATGAAGGGGCAGGGCGGCGTTTTCGTGGATCTTCCCGATGGTGCCAGCGGTTTCATCCGGCAGGTCAGGGGGCTGGCCCCCGGTCAGCCGGTTCTGGTGCAGGTGTCGGGCCATGCCGAACCGGGCAAGGCGGTGCCGGTCGCCACCCGGCTGCTGTTCAAAAGCCGCTATGCCATTGTCACCCCCGACGCCCCTGGCCTGAACATCGCGCGCAGCCTGCGCGATGAAGACCGGCGCGCCGCGCTGACCGCGCTGGCCCGCGCCGCAATGGCGGGCAGCGACGCGGGGCTGATCCTGCGCAGCGCCTGCGACGCGGCCGAAGACAGCGATGTGGCCGAAGACATCGCCCTGATGCGCACCCTTGCCGAGGCGGTTCTGGCCGATGTCGCGGGCCCGCCCGAATTGCTGGTGGACGGGCCGTCGGCCCATGAGATTGCCTGGCGCGACTGGGCCCACCCCGCCCCTGACGAGGTGGACGACAGCGCCCATGCCTTTGATGCCCTCGGCATCACCGACGCGATCGAGGCGCTGCTGGACCCGGTCGTTCCCCTGCCCGGCGGCGGCTTTGCCGCGGTTGAGCCCACCCACGCCCTGATCGCGGTGGATGTGAACACCGGTAATGACACCTCGGCCGCTGCCGGCCTCAAGGCGAATATCGCGCTGGCGCGCGATCTGCCCCGGCAGTTGCGGCTGCGCGGGCTTGGCGGGCAGGTGGTGGTCGATTTCGCGCCGATGCCCAAACGCGATCGTCAGGTGCTGGAACAGGTGCTGACCGCCGCTTTCAAACGTGAAGGCGCCGAGGCAACGCTTGCAGGCTGGACGCCCCTGGGCAATTATGAACTGACGCGGCGGCGCGATCGCCTGCCCCTGACCGAAACCCTGAAAACCCCGTTCCGCCCATGACCTGCCCGATCTGTCGCAAACCGACCGCCCCGGACTATCGCCCGTTCTGTTCGCGCCGCTGCGCCGATATCGATCTGGGCCGCTGGCTGACCGAAAGCTATGCCATTCCCGCATCTGACGACGATCCAGACGATGCTTCCCCCGATGCGCCGCCGCCCGGCCACACCGGCCGTTTGCCGCACTGATCCGCGCGCCTTCGTGTTGCCGCGCCTGTCAATCTGTGGCAAGACTTTTCCAGGCGTTCCAAACCAAAGAGTTCTGTTCATGCCGGATTTCGAATCTCGTCGCATCAAGATGGTGGATACGCAGGTGCGCCCCTCGGATGTCACCAAATTCCCGATCATCGAGGCGATGCTGACGATCCCGCGCGAGGTATTCGTGCCCGCCCCCCTGCGCGAGGCGGCCTATGTCGGGGAAAACCTTGTTACCGCGCCGGGGCGGGTGATGCTGGAACCGCGCACATTGGCCAAGATGCTGGATGTGCTGGATGTTCAGCCCGGCGATCTGGTGCTGGATATCGGGGCCGGTCGCGGCTATTCCGCCGCCGTGGTCGCGCGGATGGCCGAGGCGGTGGTGGCCGTCGAGGAACTGAAAGATCAGGCCGCCGATGCCGAAGAGGCGCTGTCAGCCTGCGGGATCGACAATGTCGCGATGATCAACGGCGCGCTTGTGGCCGGTGCGCCGCAGCACGGCCCCTATGATGCCATTCTGATCGAGGGCGGGGTGGAAAACATCCCCCCCGCGCTAAGTGATCAGCTCAAGGAGGGTGGGCGCCTTGTCGCGGTGTTCATGGAAGGCGCGCTGGGGGTCTGTCGGCTGGGATATAAACGCGGCGATACGGTTGACTGGCGCCATGCCTTCAATGCAACCGCCCCGGTGCTGCCCGGATTCGATCACAAGCCCGCCTTCGCACTGTGAAACAGGCGGCAACAAGAACACATGAAGACCGGAACAGGTAAGGGCTGGGGCAAGGGATGATCTTGGGCAGATTCAAACGGCGGCTTTCGGGCAAACGGGGATTTTCGGGCGCCGTGGCTGTCGGCGTTCTGGCGGGGATCATCGGGGCCACGCCCGCCCTGCTGTCGGCGCAGACATTGGCCGATACGCTGGTGAGCGCCTATGAAAATTCCAACCTGCTGGAGCAGAACCGCGCCCTGTTGCGCGCGGCGGATGAAGATGTGGCGGTTGCCGTGTCATACCTGCGCCCGGTCATCGATTTCATCGCGGGCTCGGATTATGTCGGCAAGCGGCTTGGCACCACGATCGACGATCTTTCGGCCTCGGTCGGCATTTCGGCCGATCTTCTGCTCTATGATTTCGGGCGCACGCGGCTTGGCGTTGAATCGGCCAAGGAAACCGTGCTTGCCACCCGTGAGGCCCTCGTCGATCTGGAACAGCGGGTCTTGTTGCAGGCGGTCACCGCCTTCATGAACGTGCGCAGCGCGGTCGAATTCGTGCAGATCGGCGAAAGCAACGTGCGGCTGCTGACCGAGGAATTGCGCGCCGCGCGCGACCGCTTCGAAGTGGGCGAGGTCACGCGCACCGATGTCTCCATCGCCGAGGCGCGGCTTGCCTCTGCCCGGTCGAACCTGCAAGCGGCGCGGGGGGATCTTGTCAGCGCGCGCGAGGATTACAAGGCCGCCACCGGCCATTTTCCCGGCACCCTGTCAGACAAGAACATGCTGCCCGCGCTGCCCGCCACCCTGGTCGAGGCCAAATCGGTCGGCACCCGCGATCATCCCACGATCAGACAGGCCCAACATCAGGTGGCCGCCGCCGACCTGAACGCGGAACGGGCCAAGGCCGCCACGCGCGGCCAGATATCTGCGGGGGCCCAAGCCACGGCAAACGAACAGTTTGAGAACTCATCAACCAGCCTCAACCTGACGTTCAGAAAACCGATCTATCAGGGCGGGCAGTTGTCGGCGCTGTACCGGCAGGCCTTGGCGCGCGCCGCGTCTACCCGCGCCAATCTGTTGCAAACGGTCCGCCTTGTGGAACAGGATGTCGGGCGCGCCTGGTCGGATCTGGAAGTTGCGCGCGCGCGCATCATCTCTAACCGCGAACAGATCGACGCGGCGCGCGTGGCGTTCGAGGGCGCCCGCGAAGAGGCCAAGCTGGGCGCCCGCACCACGCTTGACGTGCTTGATCTGGAACAGGATCTGCTGACGGCACGGGGCGATCTTATCGCCTCGGTCAATCTTCAGAATGTCGCGGCCTACACGGTTCTGGCCTCGATCGGGCTTTTGACGGTCGAACACCTCAACCTTGGCATACCCACTTACGATCCC
This sequence comes from Paracoccaceae bacterium, assembly GCA_014359745.1. Classification (GTDB taxonomy): domain Bacteria; phylum Pseudomonadota; class Alphaproteobacteria; order Rhodobacterales; family Rhodobacteraceae; genus JACIYW01. The sequence continues at coordinate 23,113 of JACIYW010000033.1, forward strand.
TCCGCCTATTACAACGCCGTGCATAACGCCCCCGCGACCTCTGTCCAGGGAAAGCGGCTTGACCGGGTGTTGCAAAGCATCGGAAAGTTGCCGAAGTAGCGGGGGCGCGCGCTGGCGCGGATTTCGGTCAGTTGGGTCCATTCGCCTGACCGGCGCGCGTGGGCAGGGCGCGGGCAATGAGTATTTTTTCAAGGTGAATGGCTGGGGCGGTTTTTATGCGGCGGGCCTTCGGCTGCTGCAAAAGACCGGGTTCGACGCGGTTTCGTGAACATGATTCACCTTCGGCACTGGAGCGGCGGCGGGAGGTGGCGATGCGTGGGACGGACGAGGCGCCAGGCTGGACCTCGCAGTTTCGCGAGGTGATCGGCGCGATTGATGCCGATCTGGACGATGCTTCAGGCCGGGCTGACCTGCGCGACCCCGACGATTACGGCCCCTCGCAGATCTTCGGGGCGGAGCGGCGCGCTCGCATGACACACCCGCCACCGCTAGGTTGACAAGAAAAATCGGGGAACCTCATGACTGCCATCGACAAAATCCTTCAACCGCATCGTGATACTTCCGTCACCGAACGCGAAAAAGGCACCTGTTTTGAACACCCTGAACTTTCTTCCTT
>JACIYW010000034.1 GCA_014359745.1 Paracoccaceae bacterium
CCCCCCCCCCCCCCGCCGCGCCCCCCCCCCCCCCCCCCCCCCGGCCCGCCAGATATCCCGCCCCCAGATATCCCGCCCCCGGCCCATCACACCTCCGCCAGCCCCTTGCGCACCTCTTCCAGCAAGCGCCGCGCTTCGGCCCCTTCGATCTTCTGAATATCGTCCTGATACTTCAATATCGCCCCCAGCGTATCCGAAATCACCTCGGGCGACAGGGCGATCACATCCAGCGCCAGCAGGCATTTCGCCCAATCTATGGTTTCGGCCACACCGGGCTTCTTGAACAGATCCTCACCGCGCAACCGCTGTACAAAACCCACCACCTCGCGCGACAGCGCTTCCGACGCCTCGGGGGCGCGGGCGGTGACGATCTGCAACTCGCGCGCGAAATCGGGGTAATCGACCCAGTGGTAAAGGCACCGGCGCTTGAGCGCATCGTGCACCTCGCGGGTGCGGTTCGAGGTGACAATCACGATCGGTGGTTCGGGCGCGCGGATGGTGCCCAGTTCCGGGATCGTCACCTGAAAATCCGACAGCGCCTCCAGCAGGAACGCCTCGAACGGCTCATCCGTGCGGTCAAGCTCATCGATCAGCAGAACCGGCGGGCCGCCGTCTTGTGGGCGCATCGCCTCCAGAAGGGGGCGCGCGATCAGATATTCCTCGGTGAACAGTTCCGATTTCAACGCCTCGCGGTCGGCCATCCCCGCCGCCTCGGCGGTGCGGATCGCGATCATCTGCGCGGCAAAGTTCCATTCATAAACCGCCGAAGCCGCGTCAAGCCCCTCATAGCATTGCAACCGGATCAGGCGGCGGCCAAGCCCCGTGGCCAGCGCCTTGGCGATTTCGGTCTTGCCCACCCCGGCCTCGCCTTCCAGAAACAGCGGCCGCCCAAGGCGCAGCGCCAGAAACGCCACCGTCGCCAGCGACCGCCCGCAGACATAGCCCTGCCCGGCCAGCAGGTCTGCTACCGCATCTATCGTGTCGGGAATGTCGCGCACCCGTGCCTCCTGTCGTTTTGGCCATGCTGCATGCGGGGGCGGCGCGGTCAACCCCGGCCAAGCGCAATCCGGGGCCAAGCGCACTATTGCATCGGGCAGCGCACAATCCCCTTGACCTTCCAGCCACGGGAACCCTTATGAGGTAAAGCCACCCATCAAGGAGGCCGTCATGTCCACCGATCAAACCCTGTCCATCGCCATCACCGGGCTGACCTGCGGGTCGTGCGCGGCGCGGGCGCAAAAGGCGCTCGCCAATGTGCCCGGCGTGCGCGATGCCTCGGTCAGCCTTGCCTCGGAACGCGCCGAGGTCACCTTTCACGACACCGACGCCGCCGCGCTCGCGGGTGCGCTGACCGCGGCGGGCTATCCGGCCCGCGAGGCCGAGGTGGTGCTCGACATCGCCGACATGACCTGCGCCTCCTGCGTCAGCCGGGTGGAAGGCGCGCTGGGGGCGGTGCCCGGCGTGCTGGAGGCGGCGGTCAATTTTTCGAACGCCACCGCGCATGTGCGTTATCTGGACGGCGCGCTGCGCCTTGATGAGCTTGCCGCCGCATCCGCCGCCATCGGCTATCCGGCCAAGGTGCGCGCGGGCCATGCCAGCGGCGACGGGGCCGACCACCGGCACGACGAGGCCGCAGCATCCCTGAAACGCGACACCTTGCTGGCCATTGCGCTGACGGTGCCGGTGTTCGTGCTGGAAATGGGTGGCCATACCGTTCCGGCCTTTCATGAGTGGATCAACGCCACCATCGGCCAGCAAACAAGCTGGATCCTTCAGTTCATCCTGACCGCGCTGGTGATGGCCGGGCCGGGGCGGCGGTTTTATGTGGTCGGCTATCCGGCGCTGCTGCGTCTGGCGCCCGACATGAACAGCCTTGTGGCGCTTGGCACCACCGCCGCGTTCGGGTTTTCGGTCATCGCCACCTTTGCGCCGGGGCTTCTGCCCGAGGCCGCGCGGGTGGTCTATTACGAGGCCGCATCGGTCATCGTCGCGCTGATCCTGCTGGGCCGCTGGCTGGAGGCGCGCGCCAAGGGCCGCACCGGGGCCGCGATCAAGCGGCTTATCGGGTTGCAACCGCGCACAGCGCGGGTGGAACGGGGTGGCGAGGCCGTGGAACTTCCCATCGATCAGGTGGTCGCGGGCGACATCCTGGTGGTGCGGCCGGGTGACCGGATCGCGGTGGATGGCACGGTGGTTTCGGGATCGTCCTATGTCGATGAAAGCATGATCTCGGGCGAACCGGCCCCGGTTGAAAAATCCGAAGGCGCGGCGGTGACTGGCGGCACGGTGAACACCACCGGCGCGTTCCGCTTTCGCGCCACGGCGGTGGGCGAGGCCACGCAGCTTGCCCAGATCATCGCGATGGTCGAGCGCGCGCAGGGCGCCAAGCTGCCCATTCAGGGGCTGGTTGACCGGATCACCCTGTGGTTCGTGCCCGCAGTAATCGCGGCCGCGGTTCTGACTGTGGCGATCTGGCTGGTCTTCGGCCCCGAACCCGCGCTGACCCATGCGCTGGTGGCCGGTGTCGCGGTGCTGATCATCGCCTGCCCCTGCGCGATGGGGCTGGCGACGCCCACCTCTATCATGGTCGGCACCGGGCGGGCGGCCGATATGGGCGTGCTGTTTCGCAAGGGTGCGGCGCTGCAAGGGTTGGGCAAGGTCACGACCGTCGCCTTTGACAAGACCGGCACCCTGACCGAAGGCCACCCGCGCCTGACCGATTTCACCGTCAGCGACGGGTTCGACGCGGATCAGGTTCTGGCCCAGGTCGCCGCGGTCGAGGCGTTTTCCGAACATCCGATCGCGGCGGCGATCGTGGCCGGGGCATCGGCGCGGGGTGTGAACGTGGCACGCGCCGAGGGCTTCCAGTCCATCACCGGGTTCGGGGCCGAGGCCACGGTTGACGGCCGCCGGGTGCTGGTGGGGGCCGCGCGGCTGATGGCGCGCGAAGGCATCGACACCGGCGCCCTGGCCACCACCGGCGAGGCGCTGGCCAAGAAGGGCCGCACACCGCTTTTCGCGGCGATAGACGGCAGGATCGCGGCGGTGATCGCGGTGGCCGATCCGGTGCGCCCGTCGGCGCGCGCCATGATCACGGCGCTGCACGAACAGGGTCTGAAAATCGCGATGATCACCGGCGATGCGACATCCACGGCGCGGGCCATTGCATCGGAACTGGGCATCGACCATGTGGTGGCCGAGGTTCTGCCCGGCGGCAAGGTGGACGCCCTGAAAGACCTGCGCGCCAAGGGTGGCACGCTGGCCTTTGTGGGCGACGGCATCAACGACGCCCCGGCGCTGGCCGAAGCCGATGTGGGCATCGCGATTGGCACCGGCACCGAGGTGGCGATCGAATCGGCGGATGTGGTGCTGATGTCGGGCGATCTGGTCGGGGTGATCAATGCCTTCGACATCTCGCGCCGCACCATGCGCAACATCCGGCAAAACCTGTTCTGGGCATTCGGGTATAATACCGCGCTGATCCCGGTGGCGGCGGGGGTGCTTTACCCGGCGTTCGGGGTGCTGTTGTCGCCGGCGCTGGCGGCGGGGGCCATGGCGCTGTCTTCGGTATTCGTGCTCACAAACGCCCTGCGGTTGCGGCGGGTGCGGCCTTTGATACCCGATCAGGGCGCATCCGCGCGCCCCGCCCCCGCACCGGCCCCCGCACCGGCATGACAGCCAGGAGGTGATCATGAACATCGGCGAAGTTGCCCAAAAATCCGGCCTTCCGGCCAAGACCATCCGCTATTACGAAGGTATCGGGCTGATCCGCCCGCTGCGCGACACCAACGGCTACCGCGCCTTTCGCGACCGCGACCTGCACAAGCTGACATTCCTGGCGCGGGCGCGCGCGCTTGGGTTTTCCATGAACGATTGCCGCGCGTTGCTGACGCTTTATGAAGACACCGGACGCGCCAGCGCCCATGTCAAGGAAATCGCCGGGGCGCATCTGCACCGCATCGACGAAAAAGTGGCGCAATTGCAATCCCTGCGCGCGACGCTTGCGCATCTGGTCGATGCCTGCGCGGGCGACGACCGGCCCGATTGCCCGATTCTGGAGGATCTGGGCGGGACGGCGGACCAATCCGCCGGTTGATGACTGGCCCGCGCGCGCACGCGCGCGCCCCGCGTTGGGGCGGCGGCGTCAGCCCTGGCTGCGCAAAACCGCGCCCGGATTAAGGATGCCGCGCGGATCAAGTGCCGATTTGATCGCGCGCATCACCCCAAGTTTCACCGGATCGCCATAGCGTTCCAGATCGGCAACCTTGAGGCGCCCGATACCATGTTCCGCGCTGACCGAGCCGTCAAGCGCATGCACCAGATCGTGGATGCAGGTCTTGATCGCGTCGCGTTCGGCCTCGTGATCGGCGCGGGTGCGGCCGAGCATCGGAAAGACGTTGTAATGCAGGTTGCCATCGCCAAGATGGCCAAAGCAGTTGATCCGGTAGCGGCCGATCCGCGCCAGCGCCGGGCCGGCCCTGGCGATGAATTCCGGCACCTTGCCAACCGGCACCGACAGGTCATGCGATACTATCGCGCCAATCAGGCGATTGGCCTCGGGCAAGGCTTCGCGCAGGTGCCAGAAATGGCTGCGCTGCGCCTCTGACCGGGCGATCAACCCGTCGCTGACCAGTCCCGCATCGGACGCCGTTTCAAACAGGGTTTCAAGTGCGGTGCCCGGATCAAGCCCCAGCGGCAAACCAAGATCGATCAGCACCATCCACGCGGGCGGGGTGGCGAAGGGCTGGCGCAATTCCGGCATCTTTTCGATCTGGAATTCCAGCCCCTGGCGCGAGATCAGTTCGAACGCCGAAATGCCTTCGCCGATGCGATCCTGCGCCAGCGCCAGCAGATCAAGGGCGGCCTGCGGATCGGGCACGACCATCAGCGCGGTGCCCTGCCCGGCCGTTTGCGGATAAAGCCGCAGGCTGGCGGCGGTGATTACCCCCAGCGTGCCCTCGGACCCGATGATCAGGTTGCGCAGATCGTAGCCGGTATTGTCCTTGCGCAGACGTTTCAGCCCGTGCCAGATCCGGCCATCCGCCAGCACCACCTCTAGCCCCAGACACAGATCGCGCGCATTGCCATAACGCAGCACGTTGACGCCCCCGGCATTGGTGGCCAGCAACCCGCCGATGCGGGCCGATCCTTCGGAACCAAGCGACAGGGGAAACAGCCGCCCCGCGCCTTCGGCTGCGGCCTGCACATCGGCAAGCACGGCGCCCGCCTCGGCGATCAGCACGTTTTCCTGCGGCGCAATCGCGCGGATCGCCGCCATCCGTTCCAGCGACAGGATAACCGGGGTCGGCCCGTCGGGGGCGATCTGCCCGCCCACAAGGCCGGTGCCGCCGCCATAAGGCACCACCGGCACCCGCGCCTCGTTGCACAGGCGCAGGATTGTCGCCACCTGATCGGTGCTGCGCGGGCGTGCCAGCACCCCGCCCCGCCCGACATAGCGGCCGCGCGGTTCTTCCAGATACCCCGGCCCCGGCTTTGACAGGGTGTCGTGGGGCAACGCGGCGTTCAGGCGGGCGACAAAGGCTTCATCGATCATCGGGCCCTCCGGGTTCCGGTCTGGTGAACCATGGCCGGGCGGGGCCTTCAAGACCAATTCTAGCGGTAAAGCCCCGGTTGCAGGACGATGATCGTCGGACGCGGCGGCAGGGTGTGCAGGGACAGGGTGATGTCGCTTTCCGCGCGCTGGTCGATGGCGAATTCACCGCCCATTTCATCCAGAAAGCGCGTCAGCGACGCGCCGGAAAACCAGTGCATCGGCAACACCACCGATGATCGCAACCGCGCCACAACCCGCCGCATCGACGCCAGATCCATCGTATAACCGCCGTCAACCGGAACCATCACCACATCAAGCCGCCCGATAAGCCCGTATTGCAGCGCATCGGGTTCGTGGTGCAGATGGCCAAGATGGCCAATGCACAGGCCCGCCACCTCGAAGATGAAGATCGAATTGCCGTCCTTGCGCACCCCGGTATAACCGTCGCGCACATCGGTGGTGACGTTGCGCACCAGAACCTCGCCCAGATCGAGGTGATGTTCGGCGGGCCTGCCGTTCAGCCCCCAGCCGTGCAGAACATGCGGGATCTGGGGATCTGGCAGCGCCGTCCAGTGCGAGGAATGGGCGTTGTTCATGGTCACAACGTCGGGCGGCGGCGCGCCGCGCGGCATCGCGCCGGTGTAATCGGTGGCAAGCGTCAGACCGCCAGGCGTTTCCAGGGTAAAGGTTGCATGAGTAACAAAACTTATCCGAACCGTATCCCGCGCGACCGGTTGCCCAAAGGCCGCCTTGTGCATGACCTGCGCCCCCGGCACGCCCTGGGCAAGGGCCACGCAATGGCTGGGTATCCGATCCTGCGCGGCGGCACTGCCCGCGTAACAGGCGAAAAGCAGCGGGAACAGCAAGGAACACGCGCGCGAACGTCTGGCCATGATCAACCCCTTGCGGGGGAGTATAGCGCATTGTGACGCTGCGTCATCCCCGGTCACGGTTCCTTGACGGCCATCGGGGCAAAATACCCCGCCCCGTTTCTTACCCTGCCCCGTTTCTTACCCTGCCCCGGTGCGCCCGCGCCGGTCACCGCGCAGGTTGGCGTAAAGCACATGGTTGCGCCAGCGGCCGTTGATTTGCAGATAGCTTTGCGCGACGCCTTCGTATTTGAAGCCGCATTTTTCCAGAACCCCGCGCGAAGCGGCGTTTTCGGGCAGGCACGCGGCCTCTACCCGGCTAAGGTCAAGGGCGGTGAAGCCGTGGTGCACCACCGCCTCGATCGCCTCGCGCATGTAGCCCTGCCGCGCGTGGGGCTGGCCGATCCAGTAACCAAGCGTGCCCGCCTGGGACGGGCCGCGGCGGATATTGTCCAGCGTGATCGCGCCCAGAACCTCGGACGTGGCGCGGCTGATCAGGAAAAGCGGCAAGGCGGTGCCGCCGCTTGTGGCACGTTGCGCCCAATAGACGCGGTTGGCGAAGGCGCGGCGGGACAGGTGTTCGGGCGCCCAACTGGGTTCCCACGGGATCAGGAAATCGGCGCTTTGTTGGCGCAAGCTGGCCCAGCCGCGAAAATCGGAATGCACCGGCAGACGCAGCGTCATGCGCGCGGTTTCGATCCGAAGGCGGCGGGGCCGCAGCAACATCAGGCGGCAAGCCTCTGGCGCAGCCGGTCCAGCCCGGCGACTTTGTTCACCGGGCCATAAAGGGCCAACGCGGTGGGCGCGCCCGATACCATCGCCGCGCCGAAATCGCGCACGCGGGCGGTGGTGACGGCCTCTATCTCGGCCACGGCCTCTTCGACGGTGGGCACCCGCCCCCAGATCGACAGAAGCCGCGCCAGACGTTCGGCGCGCGATGACGGGCTTTCCAGCCCCATCAACAGGCCCGCCTTCATCTGGGTGCGCGCGCGCGTCACCTCGGCCTCGGTCATGTCCTCGGCGGCACGTTTCATCTCGTCTATGGTGATCGTGGTCAGATTGTCGATATCGGCGGCGGAAGTGCCGGCATAGATGGTCAGCATGCCGGTATCGGCATGGCTGCCCGCCTGCGCAAAGATCGAATAGCACAGGCCGCGTTCTTCGCGGATCTTCTGAAACAGCCGCGAAGACATGCTGCCGCCCAGCGCCGTTGCATAGACCTGCGAGGTATAGACGGCGGGGTCGCGATAACCCGGCCCCTCGAACCCAAGGGCGAAATGGACCTGTTCGAGTTTCTTGACCTCGCGCCGTTCGCCGCCCGCGAAACGGGCCGGTTCCCAAAGGCCCTGCCCCTGCGCGGCCAGGTCGCCGAAGAATTCCGTTGCCAGCAAGACGATCGCATCGTGATCGACGGCGCCGGCCGCGGCCAGGATCATCTGCGCCGGGCCATAGTTTTCCGCGACAAAGCCGCGCAAATCCCTGTCACCAAACCCCGCCACCCGATCCGCGGGGCCCAGGATGGTGCGGCCGATGGCCTGTTCGGGATAGGCCGCCTCTTGCAGCCAGTCAAAGATGATGTCGTCGGGCGTATCCAGCGCCTGACCGATTTCTTGCAGGATCACGCCGCGCTCCACCTCGATCTCGCGGGGGTCGAATACGGGGTTGAGCACGATATCGGCGATCACATCAAGGGCCAGTGGCACATCGGCGGCCAGCACGCGCGCGTAATAGGCGGTCATCTCGCGCGAGGTATAGGCGTTGATATAGCCGCCGACATCCTCGATCGCTTCGGCGATCTGCAAGGCACTGCGGCGTTTGGTGCCCTTGAAGGCCATGTGTTCCAGAAAATGCGCAATGCCGTTCTGTTCAACCCGTTCGTGCCGCCCGCCCGCATCGATCCAGACCCCCACCGACGCCGACAGCGCGCCGGGCATCGCCTCGGTCACGATGCGAAAACCGTTGGGAAGCGTGGTCAGGCGGGAGGTCAATGGGTGATCCTTTCTCGGATGAAGCCTTGCAGGGTGGCAAGGTGGTTGGCAAGCGGCGTCACGCGTTCGGGCCGGTCGAACAGATCGGCCATATGGGCGGGAAGCGGCGGGCGGATGCCGGTTGCCGCCTGGACCGCATCGGGGAATTTGGCGGGATGGGCGGTGGCCAGCGTGATCATCGAGTTGGTCGCGCCTGTGGAGGGGACGGGAGCCTCCGGCGGGAGTATTTGGGTCGAGAGGATGGGAGACGTGCCAAGAATGCCATCCGCCACCGACACGCCAACGGCGGAATGCGGGCACAGGAGTTCGCCGGTGGTGGCAAGGATGCGGGCGATGGTGGCTGATGTTTCCTCTTCCGAGGCGCGCCCCGAGGCATAGGCGGCGCGCAGCCCCTCGATGGCGCCTTGCGGGATGGTGAAGCCACCCGATTTGAGATCCTGCATCAGCTTGGCCACGGTAGAGCCATCGCCGTCCAGCGCGAGATAGAGCGCGCGTTCGAAATTCGACGAGACCTGGATATCCATCGACGGGCTGATAGAGGGTTTGACACCATCGGTTTCATAGCGTCCCGTGGTCAGCGCCCGGTGCAGGATGTCGTTCTGATTGGTGGCGATGACCAGCCGCCCGATGGGCAGGCCCATGGCCCGCGCGATGTGGCCCGCGAAGATATCGCCGAAATTGCCGGTGGGCACGGTGAAATCCACCGCGCGGTGCGGCGCGCCAAGGGCCGTGGCGGCGGTGAAATAATAGACCACCTGCGCCAGCACCCGCGCCCAGTTGATCGAATTGACGCCGGCAAGGCCCACCGCATCGCGAAAGGCGAAATCGTTGAACATGTCCTTCACGCGGGCCTGGCAATCGTCGAAATCGCCTTTGAGCGCGATGGCGTGCACATTCGCCTCGGTCGGCGTCGTCATCTGGCGGCGCTGCACCTCTGACACCCGGCCTTCGGGGAACAGGATGAACACATCGACATTGGCCAGCCCGCGAAACGCCTCTATCGCCGCCGAACCGGTATCGCCCGAGGTGGCGCCGACGATGGTGATCCGATCGCCGGAACGCGCAAGCGAGGCCTGGAACATCTGGCCGATCAGTTGCATGGCGAAATCCTTGAACGCCAGCGTCGGGCCGTGGAAAAGTTCCAGCAGGAAATGGTTCGGGCCAAGCTGTTTGAGCGGCGCGCGGGCCGGATGTACAAAGCCCGCATAGGCGCGCGCGATGATGGCGCGGAATTCATCATCGGTGAAGGTGTCGCCGATGAACGGGCGCATCACCGCGAAGGCCACCTCTTCATAGGGGCGTCCGGCAAGGGCCGCGATATCGGCAGGGGCCATCTGCGGCACGCATTCGGGCAGGTAAAGGCCGCCGTCCCGCGCAAGGCCGGCCAGCATGGTCTGTTCGAAGGTCAGTTTTGGCGCGGTTCCCCTGGTGGATATGTAGTGCATGGTGCCGTTCGTCCCTATTTCCCGCGCCTGATACGCCGAACCATGACCAGTGTCATCCCCGCCCAGATCAGCGCAAGCGAAAACCAGGTGATGGCATATTGCAGGTGATTGTTCGGGATTGCCGCGGTGTCAACCGGCAAGGGTTCAAGCGGCGGCACCGGATCGCTGGTCGCGCGCGCGATGACAAGCACCGGATCGGTGCCAAGGGCCGCCGCCATGCGCGGCACGTCGCGGGCGAACCAGAGGTTGGCGGCGGGGTCTGGTTCGGGGGTGTAGCCGTCCACCTCGTCGGGCCAGTGCAGGTTGCCGGTGAAACTGACCGTGGCCTCGGGGCGGGTGGGCGCGGTATCGGCCGAGACCGGCAGAAATCCGCGATCGATCAGGATCCTGCGGCCCGTATCGGTTTGCAGCGCGGTCACGATCCGGTAGCCGGGGCCGATCGTCTTGCGGCTGGCAAGGACGCGCAGATCGGGGCCGGTGAGGGTGCCGGTTACGGTAACCGGCAGGTAGTCATCGCGCACGGGATCGGGATTGGCGGGCAACGCCACCGGCGCGGCGGCGATACGGGCATCCATTTCGGCCAGAAGTGCTGTCTTCCAGCCAAGCCGTTGCGCTTGCCAGGCCCCCAGACCGATCAGCACGGCCAGGCCGAAGAAGCCGAAAATCAGAGTTGCGGGAACCGAGCGGGTCATGACTGCCTTTGGAACGGAAAGGGCGCGCACCTTTGGCGCGCGCCCGGATTTGATCTTGGGGGCACCTTGGCCGGGATCAGGCGGAACCCCAGACATAGATCGCCGCAAACAGGAACAGCCAGACCACATCGACGAAGTGCCAGTACCAGGCCGCCGCCTCGAACCCGATATGGCGTTCGGGGGTGAAGTGACCGGCCAGCGCACGGAGCAGACATACCGTCAGAAAGATCGTGCCGATGATCACATGGAAGCCGTGGAACCCTGTCGCCATGAAGAAGTTGGCGCCATAGATATTGCCGGAAAAGCCAAAGGCCGCGTGGCTGTATTCATAGACCTGAAACACGGTGAACAGCACGCCAAGCCCGATCGCCAGCGCCAGACCGTTGACCAGATCCTTGCGGTTGTTTTCATGCACCAGCGCATGGTGCGCCCAGGTCGCCGCGGCCCCCGAACACAGCAGGATCAGGGTGTTGATCAGCGGCAGGTGCCAGGGATCGAACGTCTCGATCCCGGCGGGCGGCCAGACGCCATCGACAGCGGGGCTGAGCGGCCCCATCGGATAAAGCGCATGTTTGAAGAACGACCAGAACCATGCCGCAAAGAACATCACCTCGGACATGATGAACATGATGAACCCATAGCGCAGGCCGATCCGCACCACCGGGGTGTGGTCGCCGGTCTGGCCTTCGTTGACCACATCGGACCACCAGCCGAACATGACGTAAAGCACGCCCGCAAACCCGATCAGCAGCACCCAGGGGCCGTGATCGTGAAAGAACAGCGCCGCACCCACCAGCATCACCGCCGCGGCAAGCGCACCAAGGAGCGGCCAGATCGACGGGGGAAGGATGTGATAATCGTGGTTCTTTGCATGCGCCATTGGTCAGGTTCCCTCGTTTTGGCACGTTATCGGCGACAGCCGGTGGCCTTGGTCTCAGTTTACGGTTGCGGTGGGTGTATCGGCAAGGGCTGCCTGCGCCTCGCCAAGGTCCATGGTGTGGAAAGTATAGGACAGGGTAATGGTGTGGGCATATTTCGCCTCGGGGTCATTCACGATTTCCGGATCGACATAGAAGGTGACCGGCATCATCACCCGTTCGCCAGGTTGCAGGATCTGCTGGGTAAAGCAGAAACAGGCGATCTTGATGAAATAGCCGCCGGCGCTGTAGGGGGTGACGTTATAGCTGGCGCGCCCGGCAACGGGTTTGTCGGTGGGGTTATAGGCCTCATAGAAGGCCAGGCCGGTTTCGCCGATACGCAATTCCATCTGCGTCACTTCCGGGCGGAATTCCCAGGGCATGCCGCGTTCGAGCGAGGCATCGAAGCGCACGGTGACCACCTTATCCAGCACCGTATCACTGCCTTTCTTTGCCACGCCGGTGACGCCACCAAAGCCGGTGACCTGACAGAACCACGAATAGAATGGCACCGCCACCCAGGCCATCGCCCCCATGAACACCACCAGCGCCACCGCCTGCAACGCCGTCTTTTGCTTTGGCTCCATGCTCATGGTTTGCCACCTTCGGACTTCTTGGCAAGGTCGGTGTCGAACGTGTGATCAAAGCCCTTCAGCGGTTCCGGCCCATTGTCCGATACCTTCACGATGGTCAGCCCGAACACCAGCGCGACAAAGGCCAGCAGGGTCAAACCCACCCCAAGGTTGCGGCCAAAGCGGCGCTTGTGCAATTCGTGGTCTTGTGTGATCGGCATCCTACCAGCCCCCAATGCCAAAACGCGCCAGCGTCGCCTCGATCAACAGGGCCACGAAATGCGCGAAAAGATAATAGAGCGACAGGCGGAAGAACCCCTTTTCGGTGCGGTAGCCATCCGCCTCTGCCGTTGCCTCGTCGCGGCGCCAGATACGCCACGCCCCCAGCAGGAAAGCCGCATTCAGCACCCCGGCGATCACCAGATAGACCGGCCCGCCGATCGAGGTGAACCCGACCGCCAGCGCAACAGGCACCAGCGCCACTGTGTAGGCCAGGATGTGGTTGCGCGTCACCTTGCGGCCATGCGTGACCGTCAGCATCGGCACGCCGGCATCCGAATAATCGCCCTTCATGAACAGCGCCAGCGCCCAGAAATGCGGCGGCGTCCACATGAAGATCAACGCGAACATCAGCGCGGCCTCAAGACTGACCGTTCCGGTCACCGCCACCCAGCCGATCATCGGCGGAAACGCCCCTGCCGCGCCACCGATCACGATGTTCTGCGGCGTGGCGCGTTTCAGCCACATCGAATAGACGACTGCATAGAAAAAGATGGTGAAGGCCAGCAAACCGGCGGCCGCAAGATTGGTGGACAGCCCCAGCATCACCACCGCAATGCCCGACAGCGCCACGCCAAGCCCCAGCGCCTCGCCCGGCTCGACCCGGCCCGACGGCACCGGACGGCCGCGCGTGCGCCGCATCACCGCGTCGATATCGGCATCCCACCACATGTTCAGCGCCCCCGAGGCCCCGGCCCCAAGCGCGATGAAGATGATCGCCGCCAGCCCTTCGATCGGATTCAACGCGCCGGGTGCCACAAGAATGCCCACCAGTGCGGTGAAGACCACCAGCGACATCACCCGCGGCTTGAGCAGGGCGAAATAATCGCCAAACCCGGCCTCGAACGGTTGCGGCGCAAGGTCTTCAAAGGCGTTGATATCGCTCACGCGGCAGTCTCCATCGGCTGTTCGCGGCCCGGCGCAATCACCGGGGCGCGACATGGCTGTTTACCGTTCAGTTCGCGCTGGCAATTGTGCGGGTGCGCGGGGTGCCGGCATATTCCTTGATCGCCCTGTCAAGCCAGGCGTCATAATCTTCCTGGCTGACGATCTTGACGGTGATCGGCATATAGGCGTGATCCTTGCCGCACAGAACCGAACACTGGCCGTGATAAACGCCGATCTTGTCGGCCTTGAACCACAGATGCGCCAGACGCCCCGGCACCGCATCCTGTTTCACGCCAAAGGCCGGCACGGTCCAGGCATGTATGACGTCTGCCCCTGTCACCTCGACCACGATGGTCTTGTTGACGGGCAGAACCACGGCGGTGTCGGTGGCCAGCAGGTAATCGCTGTCTTCGTACCCGTATTCGGCAAGCTGGTCGCGTTCCAGCCTGAAGCTTTGAAAGCCGAAATCGTGATCGACGTAATCATAGCTCCAGAACCACTGGTTGCCGGTGGCCTTGATCGTGATGTCGGCGGTGGGAATTTCCTGCTGCTTGAACAGGATCGGCAGCGAAAACGCCCCGATGAAGAACAGGATCAGCACCGGAACCGCCGTCCACGTCACCTCGATCAGCGTATTGTGGGTGAAGCGCGCCGGGGTGGGATTTGATTTGCGGTTGTAGCGGATCGCCACATAGGCCAGCAGCAGCGTGACGAAAATCACGATGGCCGTCATGATATAAAGCATCATGCCATCCAGAAAGTGAATGTCGCGCGCCAGTTCGGTCGCGGCCGGCTGAAAGCCCATCGCCCCGTCAACCGGCTGACCAATGGTCGGCAGCTTGTCGATCCCGTCTTGCGCCCACGCCGACACCGACGAAAGCATCGCGACGGCGGCGGCGGAAAGGCCGGTCCGGTAAAGGCGGTTGCGCACTGGCATCACAGAAAATCCCATATCATGTTCCCGTATCTGTCGCGGCTTCGGTGTCCGCCTGAGCGGGGGCGATCCTGACCCCGGTTGTATCCCAGAGCGGTAAAACCATATTAAAGCCAAAGGGACAAGCGATTGCGTTGCGGCAAAGAGACGCCGTTTGATCCAGATCAGTGTTATTTTCCGTCAATGCCACCGCCCGCGAAAGGCCCGCCCCATGTCTGACGATCGTTTCCGCCCGTTCGAAACCCTGCTTGATGAGGGCGCCGCGCTGACGATTCTGCGCGCCGCCACCGATGGCGCCGATGACGGAGAGCTGTTTCTGGAACGCCGCAGATCGGAATCGCTGGTTCTGGATGACGGGCGCATCCGGTCGGCCAGCTATGATGCCTCCGAGGGGTTCGGGCTGCGCGCGGTGCGCGGCGAGGTGTCGGGCTATGCACATTCCACAAGAATATCAGAGGCATCGCTGCGCCGCGCTGCCCAGACCGCGCGCCTTGCCGTGGCCAATGGCGGCGGCACCATGGCCCCGCCGCCGCCCGGCACCAATGCCCGGCTTTATGCCGATCTTGATCCGGTGTCCGATACCGCCTTTGCCGTCAAGATCGATACGCTGCGCGAGATCGACGCCTTCGCCCGCGCCCTTGATCCGCGTGTGGTGCAGGTATCGGCCACGCTGGCGGCATCGCTGCAAGAGGTAGAGATCCTGCGCCCCGAGGGCGGGCATCTGCGCGATTCGCGCCCGATGGCGCGGGTGAATGTGTCGGTGATCGTCGAGGAAGGCGGTCGGCGCGAATCAGGGGGCGCGGGCGGTGGCGGGCGCTTTGCGCTGTCGGGTCTGCTGGAAGCCGGGCACTGGCAGGGTGTCGCGCGCGAGGCGCTGCGCATCGCCCTGGTCAACCTCGCCGCCGAGGCCGCGCCCGCGGGGGTGATGGATGTGGCGCTTGGGGCGGGGTGGCCGGGGATATTGCTCCACGAGGCCGTGGGCCACGGGCTTGAGGGCGATTTCAACCGCAAGAAAACCTCGGCCTTTGCCGGGCTGATGGGCAAGCGCGTGGCCGCGCCCGGCGTCACCGTGGTCGATGACGGCACCATCCCCGACCGGCGCGGATCGCTGAGCTTTGACGATGAGGGCACGCCCTCGGGGCGCAACGTGCTGATCGAGGACGGAATACTGGTGGGATACATGCAAGACCGGCAGAACGCGCGCCTGATGGGGGTGGCCCCCACCGGCAACGGGCGGCGCGAAAGTTTCGCCCACATCCCGATGCCGCGCATGACCAACACGATCATGGAAGGCGGCGACGCCGATCCGGCATCGATCGTGGCCGATGTGCGCGACGGCATCTATGCGGTGGGCTTTGGCGGCGGGCAGGTGGATATCACCAACGGCAAGTTCGTGTTTTCCTGCACCGAGGCTTACCGCGTGAAGAACGGCCGGGTCGGCGCGCCGGTCAAGGGGGCGACATTGATCGGCGACGGCCCGGCCACCATGCAGAAGATACGCGCCATCGGCAATGACATGGCGATGGATCCGGGCATCGGCAATTGCGGCAAGGCCGGGCAGTGGGTGCCCGTGGGGGTGGGGCAGCCCACCTTGCTGATTGGCGGGCTGACGGTGGGCGGCAGCGCGGCCTGACACGCGCCGCGCCTGTTTCTGCGGGCGGATCGAGTATTTTTTTCGAGAGGATGAGGCAGGCAGCCCGTCGGCATTCACCCATCGTTAACCTTGTCGGGCGATGGTGGGTCGAGAACCGAGGAGGGGCCGATGCGCGACGACCTGTTTTCCGGAAAGCGGCAGGATCAATCGGTGGAGGATGCCATTGACTGGCTGCGGCTGATCCGCTCGCGCCGGGTGGGGCCGACAACCTTTTGGCGGATGCTGGCCGAACATGGATCGGCCGGGGCGGCGTTGAAAGCCCTGCCAGAGGTGGCGCGCAGCGCCGGGGTGCCCGATTATACGCCCTGCCCCGAAGGTGTGGTGCTGGCCGAAATGCGGGCCGCGCGCGCCGCCGGGGCGCGGCTGATCACCGGCGCGATGCCCAGCTATCCCGCGGGGTTGCGCGATCTGCCCGACGCGCCGCCGGTGCTGTGGGTGATGGGCGATGCCGGGCTTCTGGCGCGCCCGATGGTGGCGATCGTGGGTGCGCGCAATGCGTCGAGCCTGGGCACAAGAATGGCGCGGCGACTGGCGATCGGGCTGGTCGAGGCGGGATATGTCGTGGTGTCGGGCCTGGCGCGCGGCATCGACGGCGCCGCGCATGAGGCGGCGCTGCTGTCGGGCGCCACGGTTGCGGTGCAGGCGGGCGGGGTGGATGTGATCTACCCCCCCGAAAACGCGGGCCTTGCCGCCGAGATTGCGGCGCGCGGCCTGCGCCTGTCGGAACAGCCGCCCGGCGTGCAACCGCTTGCCCGGCATTTTCCGCTGCGCAACCGGCTGATATCGGGGCTGGCGCGCGCGGTCATCGTGGTCGAGGCTGCGGCGCGGTCCGGCAGCCTGATCACCGCGAAAGACGCGCTGGATCAGGGGCGCGAGGTGCTGGCGGTGCCGGGCCATCCGGTGGATGCACGCGCCGCAGGGTGCAACATGCTGATCCGGGACGGGGCGACGCTAGTGCGCGGGCCCGAGGATGTTATCGAGATGCTGGGAAAGGCCGACAGAACACAGGTTGGCCCGCGCCCCGAGGCCACCCCACAACCGGGCGCGCTGCGCGAAGGCCCCGCGCCCCGGCCCGCGCGCCCCAACCCGCCAGAGCGCGCCGCGCCCCAGACCGCCGCGCTGCACCGGCAGATCCTTGACCGGCTTGGCCCCAGCCCGCTGGCCGAAGATCAACTGATCCGCGATCTGGCCCTGCCCGCCGCCGAAATCGCGCCGCAACTTCTGGAACTGGAACTGGAAGGGCGCATTCAGCGCCAGGCGGGCGGGTTGCTGGCCCGGCTGAACTAACCGCGTTTTGCGCCCAATCAGCCCCGCATGCTGACCGCCCAAGAAAACGCTCTTGCGCTTCATCTTGGAAAAAATACGCATCCCGCGCCCACCGTGCGTGCGCCGGTCAAGGGTACGAACCCGACAGAATGACATCCGCGCGAATGGGTTTCGATCCGGTCCCGTCGACGTCACCGGCACCAAACCCGTTGTGGAAAGGGTGCATTGACATTCCCCCTGTCGCCGCCACATCTTGCGCCGCCATCGGGTTTCGCAAGGTGCAAAGGGGTTTTCATGGCCGTCGTCGTAGTCGAGTCTCCTGCCAAGGCCAAGACAATCAACAAATATCTGGGCCCCGACTATACCGTGCTCGCCTCGTTCGGCCATGTGCGTGACTTGCCGCCAAAAGACGGATCGGTCGATACCGACCACGAGTTCGCGATGAAATGGGAGGTGGCAAGCGACAGCAAGAAACATCTGCGCGCCATCACCGAGGCCCTGAAAACCGACAACGAACTGATCCTCGCCACCGACCCAGACCGCGAGGGCGAAGCGATTTCCTGGCACCTGACCGAGGCGCTGGCGAAATCCATCAAGAAAGACACCAAGGTCAGCCGCGTGGTGTTCAACGCCATCACCAAGACCGCCGTCACCGAGGCCATGAAGGCGCCCCGCGCGGTGGATATGGAACTGGTGCAGGCCTATCTGGCGCGGCGCGCGCTGGATTACCTGGTGGGGTTCAACCTGTCGCCGGTGCTATGGCGCAAACTGCCGGGCGCGAAATCGGCGGGGCGGGTGCAATCGGTCTGCCTGCGGCTGATCGTGGAGCGCGAGATGGAGATCGAGGCATTTCGCGCCCGCGAATACTGGTCGGTCGCGGCCAGCCTGCGCACCCCGCGCGCGCAGGTCTTCGACACAAGGCTGACAATTCTGGGCGGCAAGAAACTGGATAAATTCGATCTTGAAACAGCCGTGGATGCCGAAATGGCGGTGCAGGCCGTCACATCCCGAACCTTCACGGTGAAATCGGTCGAGGCAAAACCCGGCACCCGCAACCCCGCGCCGCCCTTCATGACCTCGACCCTGCAACAAGAGGCCAGCCGCAAGTTCGGCATGGGTGCCAAACAGACCATGAGCGCCGCGCAACGCCTGTATGAGGCCGGGCATATCACCTATATGCGCACCGATGGCATCGACATGGCCCCCGAAGCGGTGATGGCCGCGCGCGACGCGATCAAGGACCGCTTTGGCGGCGACTATGTTCCGCCCAGCCCGCGCATGTACAAGAACAAGGCCAAGAACGCGCAAGAGGCGCATGAATGCATCCGCCCCACCGACATGTTCGCGGCGCCCGAAAAGCTGCGCATCACCGATGGCGATCAGCGCAAGCTCTATGATCTGATCTGGAAACGCACCATCGCCAGCCAGATGGCGGCGGCGCGGCTGGAACGGACCACCGTGGATGTCGCCAGCGCCGATGGCCAGGTCGAATTGCGCGCCACCGGCCAGGTGATCCAGTTCGACGGGTTCATCAAGGTCTATGAAGAAGGCCGCGACGACACCGCCGACGAGGATGGCGCCCGCCTGCCGCAGATCGTGCCGGGCGAGGCGGTGACGCTGGCCGCGGGCGGGCAGGAGGATGCGTTCGCCAAAGCCGCCGCTGACGAGGATGCGGTGATCGAGGCACCGGCCACGGGCGGTCTGCGCCGCCACGCCGCAGCGATCGCCGATGCCGCGGGCGCGGTTCTGGGCCAGCAGCATTTCACCCAGCCGCCGCCGCGCTATACCGAGGCCACGCTGGTCAAGCGGATGGAAGAACTGGGCATCGGCCGCCCCTCGACCTATGCCTCTATCGTCACCACGATCCAGGATCGGGGTTATGTGACCAAGGACAAGAACCGCCTGATCCCCCAGGACAAGGGCCGCCTTGTCACCGCGTTCCTGTCGAATTTCTTTCACCGCTATGTGGAATACGATTTCACCGCCGATCTGGAGGCCGAACTTGACGACGTGTCGGCAGGCACCCGCGATTACAAGGACGTTCTGGCGCGGTTCTGGCGGGATTTTTCCGCCGCGATCGCGGAAACCGCCGATCTGCGCATCGGCGAGGTTCTTGAAAAGATCGACGACTTTCTGGCACCCCATCTTTACCCCGCACGCGAAGATGGGTCGGACCCGCGCATCTGCCCCGCCTGCGGCACCGGGCGGCTCAACCTGAAAACCGCCCGCTCTGGCGGGGCCTTTATCGGCTGCCGCAACTACCCAGAGTGCCGCTATACCCGGCCATTGGCCGGAGAAAACGGCGCCGATGACGGCATTCCGCCCGAAGGGCAGGTGTTGGGTATTGACGGGGGCGATCAGATCACCCTGCGCAGTGGGCGCTTTGGCCCCTATGTGCAACGCGGCGAGGCCACGGATGAGGTTCCCAAACCGCCGCGCGCCTCGCTGCCAAAGGGCTGGGCGCCCGAAACCATCGACCTGGAACGGGCGCTGACCCTGCTGGCCCTGCCCCGCCCGGTCGGGCCCCACCCCGACGATGGCGCGATGATAGAGGCCGGGATCGGGCGCTATGGCCCCTATGTAAAACATGGATCGAAATACGCCAACCTGCCCGATGTCGAAGAGGTGTTCACCATCGGCCAGAACCGCGCGGTCGAGGTGCTGGCGCAAAAACAGCAGCGCGGGCGCACCGTTGCTGCGGCCCTGCGCGAATTGGGAGAGCACCCGGACGGCGGGCCGGTTCAGGTGATGGCCGGGCGCTATGGCCCCTATGTGAAATGGGCCAAGGTCAATGCCACCCTGCCCAAGGATATCGAACCCGAAACGGTGACCCTGGAACAGGCGCTGGCGCTCATTTCCGAAAAGGCGGCAAAAGGCGGCAAGAAACCCGCGGCCAAAAAGACCCCGGCCAAGAAAGCCCCGGCCAAAACCGCGGCCAAAAAGACCCCCGCGAAAGCTGCGGCAAAAAAGGCGCCCAAAAAGGCGGCCGCCCGCAAGCCAACAGCCAGCAAACCGGCCCCCGGTTAGGGGCCAAAGACCGGGCGGCGGGATGCTTTGCGGGCTGCTTTGTTGACAGCCCGCCCCCCGCGCGCCACAACCGCAACCGTGACACCAACACCTTGCATAGGGGGAGCGTTCGATGAAAAAGATCTATGGCTCGGCGGCCGAGGCCCTGGACGGGCTTCTGTTCGACGGGATGACCATCGCGGCCGGCGGCTTTGGCCTGTGCGGCATTCCCGAACTTCTGATCGCGGCGATCCGGGACGCGGGCACAAAGAACCTCACCGTGGCCTCGAACAACGCCGGCGTCGATGATTTCGGCCTCGGGATGCTGCTGCAATCGCGCCAGGTCAGGAAGATGATGTCATCCTATGTGGGTGAGAACGCCGAATTCATGCGTCAGTACCTTTCGGGCGAACTGGAACTGGAATTCAACCCCCAAGGCACGCTGGCCGAACGGATGCGCGCGGGCGGCGCCGGCATTCCGGGTTTCTACACGAAAACCGGCGTCGGCACCCAGATCGCCGAAGGCAAGGAAACCAAGGAATTCGACGGCGAGACCTATATCCTGGAACGCGGGATCAAGGCCGATCTGGCCATCGTCAAGGCCTGGAAGGCCGATGACACCGGCAACGCCATCTTCCGCTACACGGCCCGCAACTTCAACCCGCCCGCCGCCACCTGCGGCAAGGTCTGCGTGATGGAGGTAGAGGAGATCGTGCCGCGCGGCAGCCTCGATCCCGACCATATCCACCTGCCCGGCATCTATGTGCACCGCCTCATTCAGGGCGCGCATGAAAAACGCATCGAACAGCGCACCACCCGCGCGGCCTGAAGGGGGAACATCATGGCTTGGGATAGAAACGACATGGCGGCGCGCGCCGCACAGGAACTTCAGGACGGGATGTATGTCAACCTTGGCATCGGCATTCCGACGCTGGTGGCCAATTACATCCCCGAAGGCGTCGAGGTGACGCTGCAATCGGAAAACGGCATGCTGGGCATCGGCCCCTTCCCGACCGAGGATAAGGTCGACGCCGACCTGATCAACGCGGGCAAGCAGACGGTGACCGCCCTGCCCCACACCTCGTTCTTCGATTCCGCGCAAAGCTTTGCGATGATCCGCGGCGGCAAGATCGACATGGCGATCCTCGGCGCGATGGAAGTGGCGGAAAACGGCGATATCGCCAACTGGATGATCCCGAAAAAGCTGGTCAAGGGCATGGGCGGCGCCATGGATCTGGTCGCGGGCGTGAAACACATCGTCGTGGTGATGGACCACACCAACAAGGCGGGCGAGTCAAAAGTGCTCAAATCCTGCACCCTGCCGCTGACCGGCAAGGCCGTGGTCAACCGCATCATCACCAATCTGGGCGTGCTGGACGTGGTCGAAGGCGGGCTGAAGATCGTGGAATGCGCCCCCGGCGTCACCGAACAGGAACTGCGCGACAAGACCGAGGCGACCATCGTCAACTGACACCACCCCGGAAAGGGGCCGCGCGCCCCTTTCCCATCCTCTCGAAAAAAATACTCAAATCCCACGCCTGTGCGGGCGCGAACGCCCGGTCAACGCGCCGCCAGCCGGAACACACAACCATCCGAGACCAGTTCGGGCGGGGTGCGGCACAATCCCCGCGCCACGTTCCACGCCGCCAGAACCTTGGGCACATAGTCGCGCGTTTCGGCAAAGGGCGGCACCCCGCCGTGGCTGCGCACCGCCCCCTCGCCCGCGTTATAGCCTGCCAGCACCATCAGCGGATCGCCCCCGAATTCCCCCATCAGCCAATCCAGATAGGCCACACCGCCGCGGATGTTCTGCACCGGGTCGCCGACCTCGGCCACGTCAAAGCGGCGCGCGGTGGCGGGGATCAACTGCATCAGCCCCTGCGCGCCTTTGGGGCTGACGGCCTGGGCCTTGCCCGCCGATTCAACGCTGATCACCGCCAGCACCAGTGCGGGCGAAACCCGCGTGCCGATCGTTGCGCGCAGGATATCGGCGCCGTGCCGCGCGGCGATATCCTGCAAGGCCTGCAACCGGGGCTGCGGCACGCCCTGCCCCATCGGCCCGGCCCCAAGTGCCGCCAGCGCGGTTTCCACCGGCACCGGGCCCGCGTCGCGCCCCGGCGGGATCAGCGCCCAGTACCAGCCATAGCGGCCAATGGGCGCGGGGCTGTCTGGCGTTATGGCGCCCACCTCTGGCCGAACCATTGCGGGCACCACGGCGGGCACCGGCGGCCGGGCGGCCAGCCTGCGGGCCTGTTCGGCGGGATCGATCTGCACGGTGATGCGCGGCCCCTGCCCCGGCTTTGGCACGCCGATCCGCCGAAAGGTGAAATCGGGATATCCCTGCGGGGGATCGGCCTGCACGGGCTGCGCCGCCCAGGCCAGCCCGGCGATGCCCAGGGCCAGAAGATACTTGCGGATGATCGGCACTGCCTTGCCTCTGGTCTTGACCGTTGTTTCTGGTCTTGCCGCCAGTATCCCAGAAAACCGGCCCGCACGCCAGAAATTCGCGCAGCCGCGCCGGGACGCGCGCCGGAAAAAAGCCGCAACCAGGCGGATATCAAACATATTTTTAAAATAATAACGATATAAATCAATTACTTGTAAATTATCATCGTAATTTTTCATACTTTGCAAAAATGCCTGCGCCACGCCCAAGTGTCGCCACGATTCGGGGGCCATATATGCCCATGCCGACACGGAACGGGACGGAACAGAGGCCGAAACACCCACCGGACGGCGCGAGCGAACCGAACGCAATCAACCTGAACCGAAGGAGACCACAATGAAACTTTTCACCCTGATCCAGAACTTCCGCAATGACGAATCCGGCGCCGTGACCGTTGACTGGGTCGTGCTGACCGCCGCCATCGTCGGCCTCGGCATCGCCGTGATCGCCACCGTTGGCGAAGGTATCGGCAGCATGGGCGACACGATCTAGAACGCCCTGTCGGGCGCCACGATCGGCACCGATCTGTCGGGCCTGGGCCAGTAAGCCTTTACCGACCTTCGCATCTCGGCGCCCCATCGGGCGCCGTTTTGCATTTCACCATGGCCCGGCCCCCATGCCACCCGTCAACCACCCCGACCCGTGGGTGTTTCCGGGGGCACGTTCCGGGCCATAGTTGCGCCATGATCGT
>JACIYW010000035.1 GCA_014359745.1 Paracoccaceae bacterium
GCCGCCTTATACGCTGCGTCACCCGTTCAAGCGTTGCGTCAAGCGCCATCTGATCCTCCGCCCGCAGCGGCCCGCACGCGCCCTTTGGTGGCCCGACCGCCCGCATGTCTTGTCTCTACCGCAGGTCGTTAGCGCTAACAAGCCTTGCGGCCGGTCTTGCGCCCAGCGCATGGCGGCCTTTCGAAGCCG
Source organism: Paracoccaceae bacterium (assembly GCA_014359745.1). Lineage (GTDB taxonomy): Bacteria > Pseudomonadota > Alphaproteobacteria > Rhodobacterales > Rhodobacteraceae > JACIYW01. Next base: position 190 of record JACIYW010000035.1, read on the forward strand.
TGGGTGGTGGCCCCGATCACCGGGGCCTATATTGATAGCATCGGGAGGTTCTCAGTTGGAAGGAACCATGACCATGACCAATCGCAACACGAATATCGACCTTGATATCGATAACATCCATCGCCTCGAACGGGAAGCGCGGCAAATGCGCGCCGAGGCTGTAAGCGGCGCCTTGGTCGCTTTCGGGCGATTTATCGCCAGACGCTGGCACGCCCTGCGCGGCAACACCGGCCATCAGGCCGCTTAACACAGCCACCGGGCTGTGACGCATTACCTGCCGATCTTTGGATAATCCCGGAAATTTCCGGGATTATCCTTTTTTAAGACACAATTAACGTTGAAATTCCGTCGGGTAATACTGTTGGACCATCCAGGCCCGGAGAGAATATGATGACCCGTTTTTTGGTTTCCGTGACCCTTGCCAGCCTTGCCCTGTCTGCTTGCGGGGTGGTCGATATGCCCTCGCGCAGCGCGAACGTATTTGACAGCGCCGCCAGCCCCGCAGCCTTTGCCGACACGGCTCTGGCACCGCGCGCGGGCTATGTGATCGAAGATGTGCGCATCGCGGTTCCACAAAGCCTGCGGGTGTCCGAGGCGAATGTCTATTTCCCGCTGGCCGATATCGTCTGGCGCGGCGATCCTTACGGCGACCGCCGCGCCCAGGTGGAACAGATATTCAGGGACGGTTTCGCCAAGGCCGCCCCGGCGCTGGTCGGCGGGCCGAAAGTGGTTGTCGATGTCGAGGTGCAGCGCTTTCACGCCGTCACCGAAAAGGCCCGCTATGCCTTCGGCGGGGTGCATTCGGTGCAGTTCGTGATGACGGTGCGCGATGCCGCAACCGGGGCGATCCTGTCCGGGCCGCGCCCGGTCAAGGCCGACATGCGCGCCTCGGGCGGATCAAGCGCGATCGCCGAAGACGCGCGCGGATATACGCAGCGCGTCGCCATCACCCGCCACCTCGCCGAGGTGGTCACGCGCGAACTGGCGCTGCGGGGTGCCCCGCTGGGCAAGCCGGTGCTGTCCTCGCGCGGGTCTGGCGCGGCCCTGCCGATCGCAACCGCCCGATCAGACGTGCAGCCCCATCGGCTTTTCATTGAATAACCCTTTCACAATCGCGCCGCAGCGCTTACGAGGCAGGGTATGACCCCTGCCTCTGATCCCCCCTCTTTCAAGTCCGGCGCCTATCCTGTTGTCAGGCTTCGCCCCAAGGCCGATGCGCGCGCCCTGCGCCACGGTTTTCCCTGGGTCTATGCCGATGAACTGGTGACCGACCGGCGCACCAGCGCCCTTGCCCCCGGCAGCCTTGCGATCCTCGAAGACAGCGACCGCCGCCCGCAGGGCCTTGTCACCGTCAACACCGCCTCGAAGATCATCGCGCGGATGCTGGATCGCGACCCGGGCGCGCGCATCGATGCCGCCTGGATATCTGCACGGATTGCCCGCGCGCTGGCGCTGCGCGAGCGGCTTTATCCGGCCCCCGTTTGCCGCCTGATCCATGCCGAGGCCGATGGCCTGCCCGGCGTGGTCATCGACCGTTTCGGCGATGTGGCGGTCATTCAGCCCAATGCCGCCTGGGCCGAGGCGCATCTGCCCCTGATCGCCGAGGCTTTGGCGGCGGTAACCGGTGTCACCACCATCGTGAAGAACGGATCGGGCCGCGCCCGCGCCCTGGAAGGGCTGTCTGACGAAACCCTGGTCCTGCGCGGCGCCGTCAACGGCCCGGTGCCCGTGACCATGAACGGGGCCACCTATCTTGCCGATCTGCTGGGCGGCCAGAAAACCGGCCTGTTCCTTGATCAGCGCGACAACCACGCCTTTGCCGCGCGGCTGGCGGGTGGCGCGCGGGTGCTTGATGTGTTCTGCCATGTGGGCGGCTTTGGTCTGGCCGCGCTGGCAGGCGGTGCGGCATCGGCGCTTGCGGTGGATGGATCGGCCCCGGCGCTGGCGCTTGCCGAAGCGGGGGCGGCGGCATCTGGCCTGACTGACCGCTTTACCACCCGCCAGGGTGACGCCTTCGCGGTGATGGAGGGGCTGGGTGCCGATGCGGCCACCTTCGATCTGGTCATCTGCGACCCCCCGGCCTTTGCCCCCGCCAAACCGGCGCTTGCCGCCGGGTTGCGTGCCTACGAACGGGTGGCGCGGCTTGCGGCGCCGCTTGTCGCGCCGGGCGGTTATCTCGTGCTGTGTTCCTGTTCGCATGCCGCCGATCTGGCGTCGTTCCGCGCGGCATCGGCGCGCGGTATCGGGCGCGGCGGGCGCCGGGCGCAGATCCTGCACACCGGCTTTGCCGGGCCGGATCACCCGCTGTTGCCGCAACTGGCGGAATCGGGCTATCTCAAGGCGCTGTTCTTCCGGCTTGACGGCTGAGTCCGTGTCGACAAAGGCTCTCCCCCTCATCCTCTCGATCCAAATACTCCCGCCGGAGGCATCCGCACTCTCCGCCCGCGCCACCCTCAACCTTTCGCCCCCCACCGCCCCATGCGCGTTCTGATCGACACCTGCGTGCTTTACCCAACGGTCTTGCGCGAGATTGTGCTTGGCACCGCCGCAACCGGCGCCTTCACCCCGCTCTGGTCGCCGCGCATCCTGGGGGAATGGGCCCGCGCCGCGGCCCGGCTTGCTCCGGGGTCCGAGGTGATCGCGCAGGGCGAGATTGCGCTGTTGCGCGCGCGCTGGCCGGGGGCAGAGGTGGCGGCCGGGGCGGTCAGCGCTGCGCAACAGGCCTTTGACACCAGCCTGCCCGATCCCGATGACAGCCACGTTCTGGCCGCGGCCATCGCCGGGCGGGCCGACCTGATCCTGACGCTGAACCTGCGCGATTTCCCGCGCGCGCCCTTGGCCGCGCAGGGGTTGAGGGCCGAACATCCCGATCCGTTCCTTTTGGCGCTGTGGCATCAGGACCGGGGGGCGGTGGGCGCGGTTCTGGCAAAGGTTCAGGCCGAAGCCGCGCGCGTCTCGGGGCGCGATCAGCCGTTGCGCGCGCTTTTGAAACGGGCGCGGCTGCCGCGCCTTGGCAAGGCTGCCGATCAGGCCCCGATAACCGGCCCCGGCTGATTCCAGCGCCGTTCCAGCGCCTCTATCGCCCTGATGCGGTCTGGGGTGGCGGGATGGCTCATCATCCAGACCGGCGCGCCGCGCCCGCCCGCGCCGGTCAGCGCATCCAGCTTGGCAAACAGCGATTTCTGCGGCCCGGTGCCGATGCCCGCCTTGGTCAGCAGCGCGGCGGCCCAGGCGTCGGCCTCGTATTCGTCCTGTCGGCTCAGGCGCGCGGCCAGAAGCGATGTCAGCATATTGGCCACCCAGATGCCGATGCCGGGCAGAAACCGCCCCAGAACCATCGCCAGCGCCGCGCGCACCGCGTTCTGGCCGGAAAAATCGATCATCCGCCGCCGGGAATGGCCCAGCGCGACATGGCCAAGTTCATGGGCGATCACGCTGGCCAGTTCGGCGCTGCTGACCTCGCCCCGGCGGTATTTCTCGTAAAAGCCCCGTGTCAGGAAAATCCGCCCGTCGGGTGCGGCCAGACCGTTGATCTGCGGGATCTCGTGAATATGCACGACGATCCGGGGCAGATCCAGCGCCAGCGCCATCTGCGCGGTGTGGTGGCGCAGCACCGGGTCGGTCAGCTCGGTTGACCGCGCATCCAGCGTCCTGGCCGTGCGCCAGACCGAAAAGCGGTACATCGCCAGCGCATAAAGGATCGCCAGAAGGATCGGGGTCAGTTTCAGCATGGTCCCAATATGGGGCGCGCCATGCCGCGCGGCAAGCGCGCTTACGCATCCCGCGCACCGGCAATTCCGATGGGGCCGCGAAATGCCCATCCGGCAAAGGGCGTGCCCCCCTCGGGCCGGTTCAGGGCGACAGATCTACCTGCTCAATTCGACAATGCCGCGGTTGATGCCTTCCAGCGTCATCGGCACCATCGCGCCCTCGAATATGTCGCGGATCAGCCGGATCGAATGCGACGTGTCCCAGAACCGTTCGGGGGTGGGGTTGATCCACAGGTTATGCGGCCATTGCGTGCGGGCGCGTTCCAGCCAGACCTGGCCTGCCTCGGGGTTCCAGTGCTCATTCGCGCCGCCCGGATGCATCACCTCATAGGGTGACATATTGGCGTCGCCCACGAAGATGCAGCGGTAATCGGAGCCATAGGTGCGCAGAATCTCGGCGGTGGGGATTCGCACATCCCAGCGGCGGCGGTTGTCGCGCCAGACATATTCATAAAGGCAGTTGTGAAAGTAGAAATGCTCAAGATGGCGGAACTCGGCGCGCGCGGCGCTGAAGAGTTCGTCCATCACCTTGATATGCGGGTCCATCGAGCCGCCGATATCAAGAAACAGCAGCACCTTGACGGCGTTGCGCCGTTCGGGCCGGGTTTTCACATCAAGCCAGCCCTGTTTGGCGGTCTCGCGGATGGTGGTGTCAAGATCAAGTTCCTCATGGGCGCCATCGCGCGCCCAGCGGCGCAAGCGGCGCAGCGCCACCTTGATGTTGCGGGTGCCCAGTTCCACGGTATCGTCAAGGTTGCGGAACTCGCGCTTGTCCCAGACCTTGACGGCGCGCCCCTCGCGGCCCTTTTCCTGACCGATGCGCACCCCTTCGGGGTTGTAGCCCTCGGCCCCGAAGGGCGAGGTGCCGGCGGTGCCGATCCATTTGCTGCCGCCCTGATGGCGGCCCTTCTGTTCGGCCAGCCGTTTGCGCAGGGTTTCCATCAGCTTGTCGAACCCGCCCAGCGCCTCGATCTCTGCCCGTTCCTCGGGGGTCAGGTGCTTTTCGGCCAGTTTGCGCAGCCAGTCCTCGGGCAGATCAAGCGCGTTGAGGACGTCTGCGGGGCTGATCGCCTCCAACCCCTTGAAGGCGGCGGCAAAGGCGCGGTCGAAGCGGTCAAGGTGGCGTTCGTCCTTCACCATCGTGGTGCGGGCGAGGTAATAGAACCCCTCGACATCATAGGTCACCAGCCCGGCGCGCATGCCCCCCAGAAAGCCCAGAAATTCGCGCAGGCTGACCGGCACCCCGGCTTCGCGCAACGTCTTGAAGAACGGCAGGAACATCGGATCACACCAGCCGGTCAAGCGCGATGGTCACGAACAGGCCGATCACCGCAAAGATCATCGCATGCACGGCGGCATATTGCGCAATGTCCAGCCTGTTGCCTTGTCGCGCCCGTGCGCGCAGTGCGCCGACCAATGCGCCCAAAACCAGCCCGGCAATAACGATCATGGTGTCCCCGCCAATATGATGTGAGGCGACAGGATGGCTATTTCGGCCAGCCGGTTGCGCACCTCGTCTTCTGAACCAAACCCATATCGCGCCCATCCCAGACTGTCGAGGCGCACCACCGCCGCCTCGGAAGGGCGGTTGAGGGTTTCAAGTGCCGCCGATTTCAGCATCAGCATCGAGGCAAGCAGCGCGGCGTTCTGTTCTTGGACCACTGGTATCAGCGAACGGTTGATCAGATCAAGCGCGTGTTCGGGCTGGCCCGAGGCCAGCGCGAAGGCGGCCATCTGCATGTCGATATGGGCAAGGTGAACGCTTGTGCCGGGCAGGGTGCGATAGATTGCCGCGGCGCGCTGAAGCGCGTCAAAGGCGGTGTCGGCCTCGTTCGCGAGGGTCAGCCGCCCCAGCACATACCAGCCAAAGGCCATGCGCGCATCCTGCCAGCCCTCGCCCAGCCCGATCCGCACCGCCCGTTCCGCCGCCGAGCGGCGCGTGGCGCGGCTGGCGTCGGGGCCAAGCGCGGTTTCGATCGCGTCGATCCAGTCGCGGGGGGTCTGTTTGACCGGATGCGCGGGCTTGCCTTCCCCGGCGGGGTTGAGGCGGCGCAGGATAGCGGGCAGGCGGGCCGCCACCTGATCGCGGGTCATGCCGGGCTGCAATTCGGGGGCGTAGGCGACGCGCAGCATCAGCATGTCGAATCCGGTCAGGACGGTGTGGAAATTGTCATCGTTGAACACCGAATCCGACAGCCGGTAAAGATCGTTGAGCGGCCCGAGCGCCTGGGCCAGTTCCTCGTTCAGGCAATCGCGGATTTCCTGCGGGCTGGTGTCGGCGGGAATGAACATCGTGGCGTGGGTGCGTGCCGTCAACGCCGCCCAGTCCAGCCTGTCAGAGCGCCGCGCGGCGCGAAAGCTGCGCCAGTCGGTGACATTGGGCACCACGAAACAGGCCGCTTGCGGCACCTGCCGTTGCAAGGTGGTGCGGGTGATGAAATCGACGGTCAGCGCGGCGGGGCGATCGGCGGCCACCCGGCGGATGTCGATCCCGGCCTCATCGCGCAGGCGCGCGACCAGCACATCCATGTCATGCGCGGCGCTGGGCGGAACCGGCCCGATCATGCGCACCGTCACCGGGCCTTCGAACCGGGTAAGGATCGGCAGTTCGCGCCCGCTTTCCATGCGGAACATCAGATCCAGGAAATCCTGCGCATGGTCGGCATTGCCGCGGGTGGGCGTGGCCGCAGGGGTGGCGGGAAAGAGTTTCATCGGCGGCAGCGCATCCGACACCACCGCGCGGCGCCGCGCCACGTCGCCCGTATCGGGTGCGGCACAGGCGGCCAGCCCAAGGGCCGCCATCATCAGGCCGACCACGCCTGCGCGCATATGTGTGATCATCCAGGCGGCTCTTTCTGGTGAACGGACCGGTTTCAAGCTGCGTCTTTTCAGGGGGAAACACAACCGATGGCTGCGCGGATGCCCCAAGTGGTGCGCCTGCCGCCCCTGCGCGCCCCCTGCGCGCCCCCTGCGCGGCGGATCAGCGCCCCCCGCGCGCCATGAAGGCCAGCCGTTCGAACAGATGCACGTCCTGTTCGTTCTTGAGCAGCGCGCCATGCAGCGGCGGCAGCGCGTTGGTGCCGGTCTTGCGCAGATCCTCGGGCGTCAGATCCTCGGCCAGCAGCAGCTTGAGCCAGTCGAGCACCTCGGAGGTGGAGGGCTTTTTCTTCAGCCCCGGCGTGTCGCGCACCTCGTAGAACCGGGTCAGCGCCTCGGTCAGCAGGGCGTCGCGGATATCGGGAAAATGCACGGCGACGATGGCGCGCAGCGTGTCGATATCGGGAAAGCGGATATAGTGGAAGAAACAGCGCCGCAGGAAGGCGTCGGGCAGTTCCTTTTCGTTGTTCGAGGTGATGATCACGATCGGGCGCGTTTCGGCGCGCACGGTTTCGCCGGTCTCGTAGACGTGGAATTCCATCCGGTCGAGTTCCTGCAACAGATCGTTGGGAAATTCGATATCGGCCTTGTCGATCTCGTCGATAAGCAGCACCACCCGCCCCTTTGCGGTAAAGGCCTGCCACAGCTTGCCCTGCCGGATGTAATTGCTGACATCGTGGACCCTTGCATCGCCCAACTGGCTGTCGCGCAGGCGCGACACGGCATCGTATTCGTAAAGCCCCTGCTGGGCGCGGGTGGTGGATTTCACATGCCATTCGATGATCGGCAGGCCAAGGCTGGCCGATACCTGGCGGGCCAGTTCGGTCTTGCCGGTGCCCGGTTCCCCCTTGACCAGCAGCGGGCGTTGCAGCGTGACGGCGGCGTTGACCGCGACCGAAAGATCGCCCGTGGCGATATAGGTATCCGTGCCTTTGAATTTCATCTTGTCCTGCCTTGCGTTTCTGGCGTGGACCCTAAACGCACCGGGAAAACCCTGCAAGATGCCCGATCGCCTAGTGACAAGCTTTCCCCCTTGGAGTAGATGCATCCCGCAAGGGGGCCGGATGAACGTCAAGCCACATGACCAGTTATCCGGCCAAGAGAAGGGAAGCGCCATGAAAGCCGAAGTGTTTCTGCCCGACGACTATCGCCCGGCCGAAGATGAACCATTCATGAACGAGCGCCAGCTTGAATACTTTCGCCGCAAGCTGCTGAACTGGAAGGCCGAACTTCAGGACGTAAGCCGCGAAACCCTGGAAGGGCTGCAAGACGGCGGCCGCAACATCCCCGACGTCGCCGACCGCGCCAGCGAGGAAACCGACCGCTCGCTTGAACTGCGCACCCGCGACCGGCAGCGCAAACTGGTCGCCAAGATCGACGCGGCGCTGCGCCGGATCGACAATGGCGAATACGGGTATTGCGATGTTACGGGTGAAAAGATCTCGCTCAAGCGGCTGGATGCGCGCCCGATCGCGACAATGACGCTGGAAGCGCAGGAACGCCACGAGCGGCGCGAAAAGGTCCACCGCGACGACTGACCCCATGGCGGGACGCGCGCGATTGCAAGACAGTGCACCGGGGCCGATGGTTCCGGTGTTTTCGTTTGCGGCGGGGGGCGGCCAGGGTGATCGCAGGGCGAAAGGTTATCGTGATCGGGGGCGGCATTGCCGGGCTGGCGGTGGCCACGATACTGGCGCAGCGCGGCGCGCGGGTCGAGGTGCTGGAACAGGCTGCGCAGATTGCCGAGGTGGGCGCGGGGTTGCAGATCAGCCCCAATGGCGCGGTGGTTCTGCGCGCGATGGGGCTGGGCGACAGGCTGCGCGGGGCAGGGATGCGGGCCGGGGCGGTGGAGCTGTGCGACGGGCCAAGCGGCGCGCGGGTCACGCGGCTTGATCTGGGGGCGCTGCGGGCGGGGCAGGCATATTATTTCATGCACCGCGCCGACCTGATCGACCTGCTGGCAGATGCCGCGCGGGCGGCCGGGGCGGTGATTTCCACCGGCCAGACAGTGACCGGGGTGGAGGGGGGCGAGGTGAGGATCGGCGCGGCCACCCGGCGGGCCGATCTGGTGATCGGCGCCGACGGGCTGCGCTCGACGGCGCGCGCGGCGCTGAACGGGCGCGCTGTGCCGTTCTTTACCCATCAGGTGGCATGGCGCGCCCTGATCCCCGAGGCGGGCGCGCGGCCCGAGGTTACGGTGCATATGGGGCCGGGGCGGCATCTGGTCAGCTACCCGCTGCGCGGGGGGGGCTTGCGCAATCTGGTCGCGGTCGAGGAACGGCACCGCTGGACCGAAGAGGGCTGGCATCACCGCGACCTGCCCGACAACCTGCGCGCCGCCTTTGCGGGCTTTGGCGGGCCGGTGCCCGGCTGGCTGGACCGGCTGTCAGAGGTGCATCTGTGGGGCCTGTTCCGCCACCCGGTCGCGCCGGTCTGGCACGAGGGTGGGCATCTGGCGATTCTGGGCGATGCCGCGCATCCGACGCTGCCGTTTCTGGCGCAGGGTGCCAATATGGCGCTGGAAGATGCCTGGACGCTGGCCCTGGCGCTGGATGGCGGCGAGGCGCCCGATGCGGCGCTGGCCCGCTGGCAGGCCGCGCGCCAGCCCCGCGTGCGACGCATCGTCGAGGCCGCGAACCGCAACGCCCGCGCCTATCACCTGCGCGGGCCGATGCGGGGGCTTGCGCATCTGGGGTTGCGCCTGGGCGGCGCGCTGGCGCCCGGACTGGCGCTGTCGCGGTTCGACTGGCTCTATGGCCATGACGTTACAGCAGGTGCCAAAGGCGCAGCCTAGCCACAGCCTGACGCATGTTGCGCCCAACCAGCCCCGCACCCTGACCGCACAAGAAAACGTTCTCTCCCATCCTCTCGAAAAAAATACTTGTCCGTTGTTTCTGGTATAAAATGGTTGGTGGGCGGCAAGGCGTGAAATACTTGATCTTCCAGGATCGTGTTAAGTGTGCCTGCCGCCCGCGCACCGGCAAGGGCATGATCTTGACGGGCTGAAATCCGCGAAAGCCGACAAGGCGGCAGGATGATCGGAAGGTGATGGTCCCCAAGCTCGCAGCCGCGCCTCAGCAGCAGCCGTCGCCCGCCTGAATGGGCGGGCAGGGCCGGTCGCCATAGGAACAGAAGACGCAGCAATCGCCGGGTTTGGGCCGCAGCACCGCGCCGCAGCTCGTGCAATCATAGAACCACTGGCAGGCGTCTTGCGGCATGGTCTCTTGCCGGGCGGTTCCGCACTCGGGGCAGGTCAGTGTCGATCGAAGCTCGATATCCTTGGCCATGGTCAATCCCTCCATGGCGCATTTATCCGCGCCACGGGAACCAGATACAACCCGTGCCCGCCCCCCTCACCGTTCACGTCACTGTTTCGGGCGCGGCCTTACCATGCGCAGATACCGGCGCAGCATCAGCAACCGGTCGCCAAAGCGGGTGCGGGCCTCGTCATCGCTGGTGGCGGCGCGCACCAGAAGCGGGTCACCCGGCATCCAGCCCGCGGGCGCCGCCAGGTTTTCGGCATCGGTGGCCTGAAGGGCATCGATGACGCGCAGCACCTCTTCGATGTCGCGGCCGATGCTCATCGGGTATTCGATGATCATGCGGATGCGCAGCGCGGGGTCGATGATGAAGGCCTTGCGTACGGTCAGAAGCGCATCCTCATGCGGGTGCACCATGCCGCAGACACCCGCGATCACGCCCTCGGGGTCGCTGACCAGCGGAAAGTCGATCGGATGACCGAACAGTTCGGCCAGATCCTCGGCCCAGATCGCCTGATCTTCCAGCCGGTCGCGCGACAGGGTGATCGCGCGCACATTGCGCGCCGCCAGATCCTCCTTGCGGCTGGCCACATCGGCCAGTTCGGTGCTGCACACCGGGGTGAAGGCGGCGGGGTGGCTGAACAGATACACCCAGTGCCCTTCGGCCCAATTGTGAAAGTCGATCTTGCCGATACTGCTTTGCGCGGTGAAATCGGGAAAGATGTCGCCCAGATGCGGGTGCCAGCGCTGAACGCTGCGATAGCCGGTCGGAACGATGATCTCGGTTTGCCCGTCGGGGCTGTGGTTGCCGAAAAGATGCAGCTTCATGTCACGGTGCCTTCGCATGCCCATAGCCGTGGGCAGGTTGGTGAAAACGGATGCACAAGGCTACGCGTTACCGAACTAGGACACTATGCATCCTGACATTGAATTGCAGCAAAATTTAGACAACTCTGGACGTATATCGCGCACTCGCGTGGTGCGGCCCGGTGTATGTACGGGGTATGTACGCAAGATGTACGCAAGATGCACGGGTGCCGCAGCGGGATTCGCGGGGTTTTCGGGGGCGGGGGGCGCCCGGCAAGGGGCCTTTCCCTGCCCCGCGCCGGATGCTACCCAAGGCGACAATCGGACACAGGCAAAACGGGGGAGATTGGCAATGGATCTGGGAATTCGCGGCAAGCGCGCGCTGGTATGCGCCTCGTCCAAAGGGCTGGGGCGCGGCTGCGCCGAGGCGCTGGCGGCGGCAGGGGTTGACCTTGTCATCAATGCCAGGGGCGGTGACGCGCTGGCGCAAACCGCGGCCGATATCCGCGCCGCGCATGGGGTGGAGGTGACCGAAATCGCCGCCGATGTCACCACCGAGGCCGGCCGCGCCCATGTGCTGGACGCCGCGAAAGGTGTTGATATCCTTGTCACAAATGCCGGTGGCCCGCCGCCGGGGATCTGGTCTGACTGGTCGCGCGACGATTTTCTGCGCGCGCTTGATGCCAATATGCTGACGCCGATCGCGCTGATGACGGCATTGCTTCCGGGGATGATCGACCGGGGCTGGGGCAGGGTGGTCAACATCACCTCGCAATCGGTCAAGGCGCCGATCCCCGCGCTTGGCCTCTCGAATGCCGCGCGCACCGGGTTGACGGGATATGTGGCGGGGACCGCGCGGCAGGTGGCACAATATGGTGTGATCATCAACAACATGCTGCCCGGTATCCACGCCACCGACCGCGCCGTGTCTCTGGATGGCGGCGTCGCCCAGTCCCAAGGCATCACCCCCGAAGCCGCCAAGACCCAGCGCCTCGCGACGATCCCGGCTCGCCGCTATGGCACCGCTGCCGAATTCGGGGCGATGTGCGCCTTTCTGTGTTCGCAGCACGCGGGATTCATCGTGGCGCAGAACATCCTTCTGGATGGCGGCGCGACCAACGCAACGATCTGACGGGGCGCGCCCACAGGCGCGATTGGTGCAGCGCCGCCGCGCCAGTTCACATTGGCGTGTGGCGGTCGTGCGGCTCTGGTGAAAGTCGGGGCGCTGTTGCTAACTGTGCCCGACACAACACGGGAAGTCTTTCATGGATATTCTGTCGCAGCCGGTCACGTTGATCGGATCGGTCGGGTTGATCGTGCTGATCAGCCTTGTCGCCATGCCCCGCCGCGCCACGATCGAGGGGTTTTACGGCGGGCTGAACGAACAGGGTGCGGCGCCCGGCCTTTGGGTGCTGGTCTTCAGCCAGGTGACGACATGGATCTTCGCGCGGTCGCTGATGAATGCCGCGATCCTTGGGTATTACTATGGGATCTGGGGCACGCTGGCCTATACCACCTATTACGGATCGTTCCTGACCGGCGGCTATATCGTGGGCCGGGTGCGGGCGCGGGGCGGGCGATCCGTGCAGGATTATCTTGGATCAGAGTTCGGCACGGTCGGCACTGCCTGCTATAACGTCGTGATCGCGCTGCGCCTTTTGTCAGAGGTGTTCGCGAACCTGCTGGTGATCGGCCTGATCGCGCAGGCCAGCTTGCCGGACATGCCGGCGGTGCAGTGGATCGGGATCGTCGGGTTCGCGGCGCTGGCGCTGGCCTATTCGGCGCATGGCGGGCTGCATGCCTCCCTGCGCACCGATGTCGTGCAGATGAGCCTGTTTCTGGTGGTGTTCGCCGTGGCGCTGCCCGCGCTTTTCCTGCTGCCGGACTTTTCGTTTTCGGCGGTGATGACGGCCAAGGGCACCAGCGGGCCGACACCGGGGCTTGTGCTGCTTGTGGTGGCGTTCCTGCAGGTGTTTTCCTATCCGGCCCATGATCCGGTGATGATGGATCGCGGCTTTCTGTCTGATCCGAAAACCGCGCGGCAAAGCTTTTTCCACGCCTTCTGGATTTCGGCGCTGTGCATCTTTCTGTTCGGGTTGTTCGGGGTTCAGGCCGGGGTGATCGGGGCTGCCTATGAACAGGAACTGCTGGTCACCTGGCAAAAGATGTTCGGGCCGGGGGTGTATTTCCTGATCGTGCTGACGCTGCTGGTGTCGGCGCTTTCGACGCTGGACAGCGCGCTGGCCTCGGCCGCGCGCCTGACGGTCGAGGAACTGAAACTGGCACCGCGCAGCATGAACGGCGGGCGTGTGGCCATGGTGGTGTTCGCGGTGGCGGGCACGGCGCTGACGCTGACCGGCAGCAAGACGCTGTTCGATGCGGTGGCGATATCGGGCACGGCCTCGATGTTCCTGACGCCGGTTCTGGTGACCACGCTGGTTCTGGGGCGGCGGTTGGCGCTTTGGGCCTATGTGGCAAGCTTTGCCGCCGCGCTGGCGGGGGCGGTGCTTTATCTGTTCAACACATCGGCCTTTGCCGCCGCAATCCTGCCCGAGGCGCACAAGTATACGCAGCTTCTGTATATCTGCATCGCGGTGCTGGTGGTTGGCTTTGTGGTGGCCGCGCTTGGGTCGGGGCGGCGCGACGGGGTTGCCGCGCGGGGGTGAGAATGCTAACGCGCTGGCCCAGGATGTTAATGGGCCAGGCAACCACACAGTGACGACATCGACGCCCCGGCTGGAAATCCGCGATCTGACGCGCAGCTTTGACGATCTGCGCGTCGTCGATGAGGTATCGCTGTCGGTGATGCCGGGGCAGGTGACTTGCCTGCTGGGGCCGTCGGGCTGCGGAAAATCGACGACATTGCGCATCATCGCCGGGGTGGACCGTCAGGATGCGGGCGCCGTGCTGATCGATGGCGAGGTGGTCAGCGACGCCAGCCGCCACCTGCCCCCCGAGGTGCGCGGCGTGGGCATGATGTTTCAGGATTTCGCGCTGTTTCCGCATCTGGATGTGGCGCAGAACGTGGCATTCGGGCTGACCGGCCCGCGCGCGGCGCGCAAGGCGCGAGTGGGCGCGCTGTTGGCGCGTGTCGGGCTGTCGGGATTCGATCACAAATACCCGCACGAACTGTCGGGCGGCGAACAACAGCGCGTGGCACTGGTGCGCGCCCTTGCGCCCGGCCCGCGCCTGATGCTGATGGACGAGCCGTTTTCGGGCCTGGACAACCGCCTGCGCGACGGTATCCGCGATGCCACGCTGGAGGTGCTCAAGGAAGAGGGGACGGCGGTGTTGCTGGTCACGCATGAACCCGACGAGGCGATGCGCATGGCCGACGAGATCGCGCTGATGCGCGCGGGGCGGATCGTGCAACGCGGCGCGCCCTACAACATCTACAACGCCCCCGCAGATCTGGCGGCGGCGGCGTTCTTTTCCGATATCAACGTGATCCGCGGGCGTTCGCGCGGCGCGCTGACCGAAACCCCGTTCGGGGCGTTTCTGACACCCGGCCATCCCGATGGCGCCGAGGTAGAGATCGCGATCCGCCCGCAACACCTCAAGATCGACTTTGATCGCGCCGGGCGCGGCCCCAACCCCACCCCCGCCGATGGCACCCCGGCCCGCGGCATCGTGCGGCGCGCGCGGTTCATGGGGCGCGAAAGCCTGATCGAATTCGCGATGGAATTTGATGGAAGCGTGCTGCGCGCGACGGTGCCTGCGGTGTTTTTACCCAAGGTGGGCACGCCGCTGTGGGTGATGTTGCGCCGGGATCGGTGTTTCGTGTTCCCCCGCCGGGTTTAGGCGGTGCCCCGTCAGCCGGGGGCATTGCCTTGGGTGACGCGCGCACGGCGGGCGGAAAAATGAGTATTTGGATCGAGAGGATGAGGGGATCTGCCGCGGACCGGGGGCCGGGTTGCGCCGCCTTGGGGAAAGGTGGCCGCGCGGCGCGCGATTGCGGCCGGTACGGCGGCGGCGGCGCGGCGCCCGCTGCCGGGATCAGCGGCGCCCGGCCCCGGCGTCGTTCACCACATAATCCTTGGCCGGGGCCATGTCCTCGGCGTCGACCGCTTCGGGCGTCGCGTCGGGGTAGAGGGCGGGGCCCGCCTCTGCTTCGGCTTCGGCGATGGGCGCGTCGGTTTCTTGGGGTTCCGGGTCGGGGCGGCCCACGATAAGGGGCAGCATTTCGGTCTGCGTGGCCGAAGGGCCGGTGGTATCAACGGCCTCCACCCAGTCGAGCGTGTCGAAATGGTGGCAGTTCTCGCAGATCGGCACCCAGGTGCCGTGCAAGGTGTGACAGTTCGCGCATACCCATTGCGGGCCGCGCGGCGCGGTCAATGCCCGTGCAAGCCAGCCGCGCACCACCGCATCGTCGCTGCCCTCGCCGCGCTCGATGGCGGCCATGATGGTCAGCACCCGCACCGTGGGGCGGGTTTCCACCAGATCGCCCAGTGCGCGGCGGGCGGCGGGGAAATCCTCGGCCGCGATCAGCAATTCGGCCTTGAGCTGTCTGGTTTCCTCGTGGTCGGGGTGCAGGGCGAAGAGGGGCGCGAACCGTTTGAGCCGTTCTGCCGGGGTTTCATCGGGGGCGATTTCGGCAAAGGCCGCCGCCAGATCGGGGTGCGGGCGCGCGTCCCATGCCTTTTTCAGGATGCGTGCGGCGTGGCGCGGCTTGCCTTCGGCGATAAAGGCGCGTGCGGCCATGGCGGCGGCGGGGATCAGATCGGGCGATTTCTTGTTGGCCTCTATCGCGGCCTCGCGCGCCTCGATGGTCTTGCCTTCGTCCAGAATATCGCGCGCCTCTTGCAGGGCCAGCACCGCGTCGCGGCGGCGGTGCACATCGCGCGGCAGGTGCCCCTGGCGGGCCTTGGTGGCCAGCGTCTTGCGCGCACCTTTCCAATCGGCGCTGTCGGCCTGCAATTTCAGCAGCAAGTCCTGCACCTCGGCGTGGCGCGGTTTCAGCGCATAGGCCTTTTGCGCCAGTTGCAGCGCGGTTTGGGTGTCGCCCTCGGCCATTTTCTGGCGCAGGATGCCGCGGATGCCGACAAAGCGGGTGCGATCATTGGCCAGCAGGCGTTTGTAGGCCTCGGTCGCGGCCTGGGTGTCGCCGGTCATTTCTGCGGCCTGCGCGGCAATCAGATTGGTCAGATCGGGGCGGCCCAGCAGTTTCTCGGCCTTGATCGATCTGCTCAGCGCCAGTCGCCCTTCTCCCGCCGCAAGCGCCATCATGCTGTCGGTCAGCGCCTGAAACCCCCGCCGTTCGCGCGAGCGGTCGAAAAACCGCGACAGCGCGGTTTCATCGCCGTTCAGGAATTTCAGCACCGCGATCAGCAGCCCGATCGCCTTGAGCAGCAGCCACAGACCGATCAGCGCCAGTATCAGCACGATCACCGCCTGCATCGGGCCAAGGTTCAGTTCCACATTGGCGGCGGACAGGCGGATGCCCTGATCGGTTTCGATCAGGAACCCCGCCCCCCAGGTAAGCCCGGCAATGGCGGCAACAAACAGCAGAATCTTCAACAAGGACCAAAGCATCACGCGCCTTTCATTGGGGGGCCATTGTGGCCGCGGCCTCGACCACCGCGTGCCGGGCGGTGGCGGCCTTGATCCAGTCCGCCATCGCGGCATGTGCGGCCGGGGGCAGGGTGTTCAGTTCGGCGATCGCACCGGCCAGATCGCCCGCGCCCACCGCGGCCTCGGCGCGCGACAGGATCGCGTCGGGGCTGTCGCCCGGGCGCGGGGTCAGTGACCGCACCCCGAACCAAGCGCGCAGGAATGCGCCGATCTGGCCCGTGCCGACCTGATCGGCGGCGGCGGCAAGTGCGGCGCGGGCCGGTTCGGCAAAGCCCTTTTGCAGGCTCTCAAGCGTTGCGACCCCCTCGGCGGCATGGGCGTCCAGCGCGTCGGGCACCGCCACGCCCGCGCCTTTGAGCGCCGCGACCGCCCCCGTCAGGCTGCCGCCCGATGCCAGAACCTGCGACAATTGCGCGAATGCGGCATCGCGCGCGGCCTGTTTCGACAGGGCCTCGGCCCGTTCCGCCACCGCTTTGGCGCGGGCTTCGGCCTCGGCCTCGGCGGCGGCGTTGCGGGCGCGCTCGGCTTCCAGCATCTGGCGCAGATCGTCAAGTTCGCGCTGGAACGATTCAATCGCGGCTTTTGAGGCGCTGCCATCACCGCTGGGCTGGCGTTCCAGCGCCGTCAGGCGCTGATCGAAGGTATCGATGCGGGCGGCGGCCTCTTGCAGGGGGGCAAGCCGCGCGTCGATCTCATCAATCCGCGCGGTCAGTTGCGCGGCCACTTCGGCCCCGTCGTTCTGGGCGGCCCTGGCCGTATCGCGCGCCGCTGCGGCGGTCTGGCCGTTCGCATCGACCCGCCCCGACAGCGCGTCAAGGCGCGCGGCCTGATCGTTCAGCGCCGCGGTCAGATCGCGCGTGGCCTGGCTGACCGGGCCAAAGGGCCACCCTTCGGGGATCACGAAGCGCGCCGCGCCAAAGCCGATCACGGCGGCAAGAATGCCCCCGGTCAGCATCGTCACCACGCCGGCGCCGCGCGCCGGGGGCGGGGCGGGGCGGGGGGCGGCGGTGTGTGTGGGGGGGGCCTCGGGGGCCTCATCCGTGGCGGTGTCCGTGGTGTCCGGAACCTCTTGCCCCGCTTCCTCAAGGTCGGCCATGGCCTCGGCGTTGGGCGCATGGTCCGGCGCGGGCCCGGTCGCTTCGGTTACTTGCTGCTCGGCGGGCATCTGCATGTCATCCGGCTCGTCGGCTTCCGGGTCGGCTTCCTCACCGGCTTCCTGGTTCGCGCCCGCATCAACCGGGTCGGGCTGATCCGGTTCGGGCTGCGCATCGGCAGGGGCGTCAACGTCGGGGCTGTCATCGGCAGGGCTGTCATCGCAGGGCTGTCATTGGCAGGGCTGGCCAGATCCCGTTCCGGGTGCTCAGGTGCCCGGTCGTCAGGGTTCTCGGCCGGGGGGGGGACGGTTTTTCTTGCCACGTTGTACCTTTCTTCGATTCGCCCGGTCCCGGTGCCGACACGTCTTGAGTGCGAATAGCTTAGTGCGGTAGGGCCGCACCCTCAAGTCACGCATTCGGATTCAGGCGTTCGGGGTCAGGCAGGCTATCGACCACCGCCAGAACCGCCGCGCACATCGCCCCGGCATCGGGCCGCGCGGCGATATGCAGGGATCTGGCCGGATCGGGGGGCGCGGCATCCCCTTTTGCGCCCCTTCCCGCCCCCAATTCTGTGGCCCAGGCATCCGCCACCGCCCGGCTCAGTGCGACAAGGTGAAGCGGGGCACTGACCCCCGCCGCCGCCTTGGCCACCAACCGCGCCGACCGTGGCGAGAACAGCGGCAGCACCACCGGCGCGCGGCCCTGCAAAAGCGCCGCCACCTCGGGGCCGGGGTCGCAGGCGATCTGGTCATAGATCACCACCTCTGTGGTTGGCAGGCCCGCAACATCCAGCCGCTGCGCCAATGCGCCATGCGCGATGCGCCCGCGCGCATGCACGAACGGCCCCGATATGCCCGCCCCCACCATCAGCCGGAACAGATCGTCAGCATGCCCCGCCGCCGAATGCGCATGAAACCCCGCCGCGCGCGCGGCGGCGGCGGTGGCATGGCCCACGCACCAGGCCTGCGGGCGCGCCTCGCTCTGCCTGACAAAGGCCGCGACCGCATGCGCCGAGGTAAAGATCACCCCGCGCACCGCCCCGCCCTCAAACCCCGCCCCTTTCAAGGCGCCCGGCAGATGGGCGATCCGCAGAACCGGCGCGATCACCACCGGCGCGCGCAATCCCGCGTCTTGCAGCGCCCGCGCAAAGCGGTGCGCGGAGTCCTGGGGTCTGGTAACAACGATGGTCGGTTGTGCGGACATGGGCCTGCCGGGATTGTCTGAACCCGCGCCGGGTGATACCTGCCAGGGGGCAGGGCCGCGACGCCTTTATCGTGCAGCCATGATCGGGGAATGCGGGGCATGGGTCAAACGATTACCATCCTGGGGCTGGAAAGCAGTTGCGACGATACCGCGGCGGCGGTGGTGCGCGCCGGATCGGGTGCCGGGCCGGAAACGGGCGCCGAGATCCTGTCGTCGGTGGTCGAAGGGCAGGTGGCGCTGCACGCGGGCTTTGGCGGCGTGGTGCCCGAAATTGCCGCGCGCGCCCATGCCGAACGGCTGGATCTGTGCACCGAGGCGGCGCTGGCCGCCGCCGGTATCGGGCTCGACGCCATCGACGCCGTGGCGGTCACCGCGGGGCCGGGGCTGATCGGCGGCGTGCTGTCGGGGGTGATGTTTGCCAAGGGGCTGGCGGCGGGGGCGGCGCTGCCGCTGATCGGGGTCAACCATCTGGCGGGCCACGCGCTGACCCCGCGCCTGACCGACGGGGTCGCGTTCCCCTACCTCATGCTTCTGGTCTCGGGCGGGCATTGCCAGTTTCTGCTGGTGCGCGGCGCGGATGATTTCACCCGCCTGGGCGGCACCATCGATGACGCGCCGGGAGAGGCGTTTGACAAGACCGCGAAACTTCTGGGCCTGCCGCAACCCGGCGGCCCGGCGGTCGAGGCAGAGGCGCGCACGGGCGATCCCGCGCGTTTCGCCTTTCCGCGCCCGTTGCTGGATCGCGCGGGCTGCGATCTGTCGTTCTCGGGGCTGAAAACCGCGCTCTTGCGGGCGCGTGACGCGGTGGCGGCGCCGCAGGGCGGGCTGACGCGCGCCGATCGCGCCGATCTTTGCGCGGGGTTTCAGGCGGCGGTGCGCGATGTGCTGGTGGAAAAATCGCGCCGGGCGCTGGCGCTCTATCTGGCCTTGGGGCCTGCCGATCCGGTGTTTGCGGTGGCGGGCGGGGTGGCGGCCAATGCCAGCCTGCGCGCGGCGCTGACCGATCTGGCCACCGGGCTTGGGGTGCGGTTTCTGGCGCCGCCCTTGCGGCTTTGCACCGACAATGCCGCGATGATCGCCTGGGCCGGGGTGGAACGGTTCCGCATGGGGCACCGCGACGGGATGGATCTGGCCGCCCGCCCGCGCTGGCCGCTGGATCGCCGCAGCCCGGCCCTGAACGGATCGGGCCGCAAGGGGCCGAAATCATGACCGTGGCGGTTCTGGGCGCGGGCGCCTTTGGCACGGCGCTGGCCGTGGCCCTTGCGCGCGAAGGGCGCACGGTCGCGCTTTGGGCGCGGTCCGGCGCCGGGGCGATCGCACAGGCGCGCAGCGCCCCGCGCCTGCCGGGCGTCACCCTGCCGCCGTCGGTACAGGTGACCGGCGATCTGGCCACGGCCGCGCGCGCCGAAACGCTGTTGCTGGCGGTGCCGATGCAGCAACTGGCGGGGTTTCTGGCCGACAACGCCGGGGCGCTGGCCGGGCGGGTGCTGGTGGCCTGTTGCAAGGGCGTCGATCTGGCCTCGGGGCGCGGGCCGATGCAGGTTCTCGCCGATATCTGCCCGTCCGACAGGGCGGCGCTGCTGACCGGGCCGGGCTTTGCCGCCGATCTGGCGCGGGGCCTGCCCACGGCGCTGACGCTTGCCTGCGCCGATGCCGCGCTTGGGCGCGCCCTGCAAACCCGCCTGTCCACCCCGGCGCTGCGCCTTTACCGCACCACCGACACCATCGGCGCCGAACTGGGCGGCGCCCTGAAGAACGTGATCGCCATTGCCGCGGGTTTCGTGATCGGCGCGGGCCTGGGCGACAGCGCCCGCGCCGCCCTGATGACGCGCGGCTATGCCGAGATGAAGCGCTTTGCCACCGCGCGCGGCGCGCGGGCGCAAACCCTGGCGGGCCTGTCGGGCTTTGGCGATCTGGTGCTGACCTGCACCTCGGACGGGTCGCGCAATTTTCGCCATGGCCGCGCTTTGGGTGCCGGGCAAACCACCGATCCCGGCGCCACCGTCGAAGGCGTGGCCACCGCGCGCGCCGTGGCCGCGCTCGCCCGCGACATCGGCATCGACATGCCGATCACCACCATGGTTGCCGCAGTTCTCGACCGGCAACTGACCCTGACAGAGGCGACAGACGCCCTGATGACCCGCCCATTGAAAGAGGAATGAACCATGACCTACGTCCTGATCTGCACCGACAAACCCGGCGCGCTGCAAACCCGGCTGGACACCCGCGAGGCGCATCTGGCCTATGTGAAAGAAACCGGCGTGGTGGTGCAGGGCGGCCCGTTCCTGAACGCCGAAGGCGAGATGTCGGGCTCGCTCCTGATCCTTGATCTGGCCAGCCGCGCCGCGGCAGAGGCCTGGGCCGCCAACGATCCCTATGCGAAAGCCGGGCTTTTTTCGGATGTGCGCATCGAGGAATGGAAAAAGGTGATCGGCTGATGGCCTATTGGCTGTTCAAATCCGAACCGTTCAAATGGTCCTGGGACATGCAGGTCGCCAAGGGCGCCGTGGGCGAGGAATGGGACGGTGTGCGCAATTATCAGGCGCGCAACAACATGCGGGCGATGAAACTTGGCGATCAGGGCTTCTTTTACCATTCCAACGAAGGCAAGGAAATCGTCGGCATCGTAGAGGTCTGCGCCGAGGCCCATCCCGACAGCACCACCGATGATCCCCGTTGGGAATGTGTAAATATCCGCGCCCTGCGCCCCCTGAAGCGCCCCGTGACATTGCAAATGTGCAAGAACGATCCGCGCCTGTCCGAAATGTCGCTGGTCAGGTCCATGCGCCTTTCGGTGCAGCCGGTAACCGTGGAAGAATGGCGGGTGGTGTGCGAACTGGGCGGCATTGATCCCTGAACCGGCAAAGACGGGGCGCCACCGCCCCATCCGTCACCGCCCCCGTCGTCGCCCGCGTCGCCGTCATTGGGTCCAGTCGTGGCTGTCATTGTCGTTGAAATGAACGCCGAAATCGAAGGGAAAGCTGCTGTTGCCCACGGGAATCGGCCCGGAAAGCCTGGTGCCATTGTTCTTCCAATCGACCTCTGTTCCGCGGGTCACGACGGTCTCTGCCATATCCCTGGCGCGCGCGGTGGTCATGGCGCCACCGCTCTTGTCACAGATATACCCGAACATGACACGCCCCGCCCGGTTGCGCGGATCGCGCCCGACATGGTCCCATTCGCTTTTTAGGGCAACACAGGTCCATCCGCGGTCTTTCAGGGCGTAGGGCTGGAAAAAAACCGTGCGCTCTGGCTGATCGAGACGACCGATCGCGCCAAGGTCAAGCGCACCCTGCGCGTTGATGTCGAAACTGTCGCGCGCCCTGGCAAAAGACAGCGGAACCTCCAGGGCGGCATTTTCATATGGGTCGGCGGCCGCATAGACAATCTCGGCCTGCGCCTGATCAGAGGTGAACCGCGCGTAATCCTCGCGGTGCCAGAAGCCGGTGTATTGAACCTGAAATACCTTGGCTGCGGAAAGGGCAGGCAGGTTGATGGCGATGCGCCCGGCACCGGCAGGCACCGCGTAAAGGCTGGCCGCCTGTGCAACCGCCGTACCAAGAACCAGCGCGCAACAGGCAAGAAAAACGGAACGAGACATGATTGGCACCTTTCAACAGATATAGGCCGGTGATCCCCGACACGAAGGTCACGAGGTAAAGGTGGGCCCGTCGCGCGACCGTTTCAAGTTTGCCACCCGCTCAATGTTGCGACCAGGTGTTGGGCAGGTGTTGGGCAAGTGTTGGGCAGGTGTTGGGGGCGCCCCCAAACTGTCAGCGCCTGTTGCCCTCGACCAGATCCGCCCCTGACCATCCGGGATAACGCTCTTTTCTCATCCTCTCGAAAAAATACTCAATTCTTTCCCGCGCTCACCACATGTGCGCCGGTCAAGTGACTGGACCCGGCTGACGGGACTCCGTGAACAAAAGAATTGGAGGGCCCCGCACCCACAGGACCCTCCACCACCCACGTGCTCCCATTGCACCACACGTGTTCTGAAAAGGTCCGGCCTACTGGCGCGAT
>JACIYW010000036.1 GCA_014359745.1 Paracoccaceae bacterium
CCGTCAGGCATCTGCACCTGCAGGACACTTGGGCTAAGCGATGCCGACGCATCACCAACCGATTCGACTTGAATCCCTGTCAACGTAAATTGGGCCATGACTGTTTCTCCTGAACGCACACTGGCTTTGTTTTGCAAACTCTGGCCGCACCATCCCGGCACCCAGTATTGTGTAAAATGTCACCCGCACACGGTTACTTCCGGTAATTGAAGGCCGTCGGCAGATTACCATCACGGCGCTGTGATTTCAACGACGCAAAGCGTGATAATGCGCGCATCGCGGCGCCCCCTGGCCCAGCCATCGGCACCTCGGCCGATCAGCCGCCTTGACCTTTCTCTCCGAACCCTGTACGCCCCCATCCAATCCCCGGAAGCCCCATCGCTTCCGGTCCCTGTTTATGCGGGGATCGCCATCCGTCAGCGCGTTGCGCCCACGGGTGCGATTGTCGTTTCAACCGCCCCCTTGGGGCCGCGACCGTCAGGAGGGCGCGCGATGTTCGAGAACCTGTCCGAACGCCTTTCGGGCGTCTTTGACCGGCTGACGCGGCAGGGCGCGCTGTCGGATGCGGATGTGGCCACCGCGCTGCGCGAGGTGCGCGTGGCATTGCTCGAGGCCGACGTGTCGCTGCCCGTCGCGCGCGATTTCATCAAGCGCGTGCAGGACAAGGCCACCGGGCAGGCGGTGACGAAATCGATCACGCCGGGCCAGCAGGTCGTCAAGATCGTCCATGACGAACTGATCGCCACCCTGCGCGGCGAAGGCGATCCCGGCGCGCTGAAGATCGACAACCCGCCCGCCCCGGTGCTGATGGTGGGTCTGCAAGGCTCGGGCAAGACCACCACCACCGCCAAGATCGCCAAACGCCTGAAAGACCGCGACGGCAAGCGCGTGCTGCTCGCCAGTCTTGACACCAACCGCCCCGCCGCGATGGAACAGCTTGCCATCCTTGGCCGCCAGGTGGGCGTTGACACGCTGCCCATCGTCAAGGGCGAAACCGCCGTGCAGATCGCCAAACGCGCGAAAACGCAGGCGGGGCTGGGCGGCTATGACGTCTATATCCTTGATACAGCCGGGCGGCTGCATATCGACGATGTGCTGATGGACGAGGTGCAGGCGGTACGCGACATCGCCCAACCGCGCGAAACGCTGCTGGTGGTCGACGGGCTGACCGGGCAGGACGCGGTCAACGTGGCCACCGAATTCAACGGCAAGGTCGGCATCACCGGCGTGGTGCTGACGCGGATGGATGGCGACGGGCGCGGCGGGGCGGCCCTTTCGATGCGCGCCGTCACCGGCAAGCCGATCCGCTTTGTCGGCCTTGGCGAAAAGATGGACGCGCTGGAAACGTTCGAACCCGATCGCATCGCGGGCCGTATCCTGGGCATGGGCGATATCGTGGCGCTCGTGGAAAAGGCGCAGGAAACGCTTGAGGCCGAACAGGCCGAACGGATGATGAAGCGGTTCCAGAAGGGTCAGTTCAACATGAACGACCTGCGCAGCCAGCTTGAACAGATGCAGAAGATGGGCGGGATGTCCGGCCTCATGGGCATGATGCCCGGCATGGGCAAGATGCAAAAACAGGTGGCCGACGCCGGGTTCGATGACAAGATGCTGCGCCACCAGGTCGCGCTGATCAATTCGATGACCAAACGCGAACGCGCCAATCCTGACCTGTTGCAGGCCAGCCGCAAGAAACGCATCGCTGCGGGCGCGGGGCTTGAGGTGTCGGATCTGAACAAGCTGATCAAGATGCACCGGCAGATGGCCGACATGATGAAGAAGATGGGCAAGCTTGGCAAGAAGGGCCTGATGCGCGGCGGTCTTGGCGCGCTCTTTGGCAAGGGCGGCATGCCGGGGATGGATGCGGGCGCGGGCCTGCCCCCCAAGATGCCCGGCGGTTTCCCCGGCGGTTTCCCCGGCGCGGGCGGCGGCCTGTCGCTGCCGCCCGGCCTGTCGGGCCTGGGCAAGAAGAAATGACCGGGGCCGCGATGCGCATGTCAACGGGGCTGGCGTCCTGCGCGCGCCTGTCGGGCATAACCGCCCTTCGCGGCGCGCGGCATCTTGCCCATAATGATACCCGTAATGATCTCGGCAAACCGGGAACCGCACGATGATGCGCGCCCTCTTTCGCCGCCGCGATCACCGGCACAACGCGCCAGCAGCCGCCTGGCCGCCGGTGATCACCACCGACAGGTTGGTGCTGCGCGTTGCAGCCCCCGAGGATTTCGACGCCTGCGCACGGTTTTACGCCTCTGACCGCTCGGTCGCCGTAGGCGGCCCGATCAACCGGGAAACCGCCTGGCGCCTTCTTGGCACCATCATCGGCCACTGGGCCTTGCGCGGCTATGGCCCCTTCGTGATCGCGCCAAAGGCACCCGAAGCCGCCATTGGCCTGACCGGCCCGTGGTTCCCCGAAGGCTGGCCAGAGCCGGAGATTTCATGGATGATGTGGGATCCGGCCCATGAGGGGCGCGGCCTGATGCATGAGGCGGCAAGTGCCGCCCGGCGATTTGCCTATCACACATTGGGCTGGCGCACCGCCGTCAGCTATATCGCGCCGGGCAATGCCCGGTCCATCGCGCTGGCATCCCGGCTGGGCGCGCGCCCCGATCCGCATGCACGCCATCACGACGGCGACCCGCATATTGTCTATCGCCACCCCGCCCCGGAGGGATGCGCGTGACCCACCCCATTTCATCTTGGCCAAAATACTCATCCCGGCCACCACGGGCGCAGGAACCCCGCCAATGACCACTGACGCAACCACCCGCGCCGCCCGGCTGCTGGCCGATCACCGCGCCTCGATCGACCGGCTCGATGCGATCCTTGTCTACACGCTGGGCGAGCGGTTCAAGCACACCCAGGCGGTGGGGCGGCTCAAGGCCGAACACGATCTGCCGCCCTCGGACCCCGCGCGCGAAGGCGAACAGATCGCCCGGCTGGAAAGGCTGGCTGTCGAGGCCGATCTTGATCCGGAATTTGCCAGGAAATTCCTGACCTTCATCATCTCTGAAGTGATCAGGCACCACCAGAAACTGCAACAATAGACAAACTTCGACAATAGACCCAGGCGGGCGGCATCGCCGCCCCGACAATCCAAGGAGACACGACATGGCTACCAAAATCCGTCTTGCCCGCGGCGGCTCGAACAAGCGCCCGACCTATTCCATCGTTGTGGCCGATGCCCGCATGCCGCGCGATGGCCGCTTTCTGGAAAAGCTGGGCACCTACAGCCCCCTGCTGCCCAAGGACAGCGAGCACCGGGTGAAGCTGGATCTGGAACGCACCCAGCACTGGCTGGCCACGGGCGCCGAACCGACCGACCGAGTCAAGCGCATGCTTGAAGCGGCTGGCGCCTTGCCCAAGACCGAACGCAAGAACCCCAAGAAGGGCGTTCCCGGCAAGAAAGCCACCGCGCGCGCCAAGGAAAAAGACGCCAAGGCCGCCGCCGCGGCCGAAGCAGCGGCTGCCCCTGCCCCCGCGGCAGAGCCGGCGGTTGAAGAGGCCTCTGCCGAATAAGGCGGTTCGGGGAACGGTTCGGGGGTTCGGGCGATGGCGTCGGATGACAGGGTTTGCGTGGGCGCGATCGCCGGGGCCTTCGGGGTTCGCGGCGAGGTGCGGCTGAAAAGCTTCTGCGCCGACCCCGAGGCGATTGCCGACTATGCCCCGCTCTGGTCCGAGGATGGCGCGCGCAGCTTTGACGTCACGCTGACGCGCGCCATTGCCAACGGGCTGGCCGCCCGTCTGTCGGGCGTGACCACCAAGGAACAGGCCGACGCGCTGAAGGGCGCGCGGCTCTTTGCCGGGCGCGATCGTCTGCCCGCGCTGGGGGATGATGAATTCTACCATGCCGACCTGATCGGCATGGTGGTTCTGGATACCGGCGGCACCGTGCTGGGCAAGGTGCAGGCGGTGCTGAACCACGGCGCGGGGGATTTGCTGGAGGTGAACGCACCGGGGTTGAAGGACACGGTGCTTTTGCCCTTTACCCGCGCGTCGGTGCCCACTGTCGATCTGGCAACACGCCGGATCATCGCCGACCCGCCGGAGGGGTTGTTCGATGGGTTGTTCGATGGTGGATGAGCGCGACATCCCGCGCGATGCGCCTGTGGCGGGTGCGGATGCCTCCGGCGGGAGTATTTCGGTCGAGAGGATGAACGGATCGGCGAAAAAAGCCCGTTCGCACGGGCGGCTGGCGATCAGCGCTTCGATCACGCCGCGCGAGCTGATCACCCCGACACCGCGGCTGCAAGGCGCCTGGACGGCGCGGGTGATCACCCTGTTTCCCGAGGCGTTTCCGGGCACGCTGGGCCTGTCGCTGACCGGGCGGGCGCTGGACCTCGGGCTTTGGGCGCTGGAGACCATCGATCTGCGCGGCTTTGGCGAGGGGCGCCATCGCAATGTCGATGACACGCCGGCGGGGGGCGGCGCGGGCATGGTCCTGCGCGCCGACGTTCTGGGGGCGGCGCTGGAGGCGGCGGCGGTCGGGGTGCCCGACAGGGGGGAGTGGCCGGTGATCTGTCTTTCCCCGCGCGGAAAGCCATGGTGCCAGGCGCGGGCACAACGGCTGGCGCAGGCGCGGGGGGTGACGCTGATTTGCGGGCGTTTCGAGGGGGTGGATGAACGGGTGATCGAGCATTACGGCATCGAGGAGATCAGCCTTGGCGATTTTGTCCTGACCGGGGGCGAGATTGCCGCACAGGCCTTGATTGACGCGACGGTCCGGCTTATACCCCGCGTGCTTGGGAATCAGGCGTCTTTGGCCGAAGAGTCATTTTCGGACGGGCTGCTTGAACACCCGCACTATACCAAACCCGCTGTCTGGCAGGGCCGCACGATACCGGACGTTCTTCTGTCCGGCAATCACGGCAAGATCGCTGACTGGCGCCGGGACATGGCCGAAAGGCTGACAAAAGAACGCCGCCCTGACCTCTGGCGGGCTTACTGTGCTGCGCACGGTCGGAACCCGGATGAAGACCAAGAGCCATGAGGGTGCATCATGCCGCGGAATAACCGCGCTTTAGGAAAGGACGGGTCATGAACCTGATCGAACAACTGGAAGCCGAGCAGATCGCAGAGCTTGGCAAGGCTATTCCCGATTTCCGCGCGGGCGATACCATTCGCGTCGGCTACAAGGTGACCGAGGGCACGCGCACCCGTGTGCAGGCCTACGAAGGCATCTGCATCAGCCGCAAGGGCGGCAGCACGCTGGCGGCATCGTTCACCGTGCGCAAGATTTCCTTTGGCGAAGGCGTGGAACGGATGTTCCCGCTTTATTCGACCAATATCGACAGCATCGAAGTGGTGCGCCGCGGCCGGGTACGCCGCGCGAAACTGTACTACCTGCGCGACCGTCGCGGCAAATCGGCGCGTATCGCCGAAAACGTGCATTACAAACCGCTTTCCGATACCAAGGCTTGAGGAGCAGGGCGATGAGAGACAACATTCACCCCGATTATCACATGATCGATGTCAAGATGACCGATGGCACCGTGTTTCAGATGCGGTCCACCTGGGGCAAGGAAGGCGATCAACTGGTGCTTGATATCGACCCGACCGTGCATCCGGCCTGGACCGGCGGATCGGCCCGTCTGATGGATGCGGGCGGTCGTGTATCGAAGTTCAAGAACAAATACGCCGGGCTAGGATTCTAACCCTCTGGTGCTTCCCAAAGCAACCCATACAACATATAGTCAGGGCGCGTCAGGTAATGACGCGCCTTTTTGATTGATGTCTGCAATCAGGCAAGGGCCGATCAGGGCAAGGGGAACGGGCCGTGGCGCATATCATCGTGGTGGGCAACGAAAAGGGCGGATCGGGCAAATCGACCACGTCGATGCATATTGCCACCGCACTTGCCCGGCTGGGGCACCGGGTTGGCGCGATCGACCTTGATCTGCGGCAGCGCAGTTTCGGGCGCTACATGGAAAACCGCGCCGCCTTTTGCGCCCGCGAGGGGTTGAACCTGCCCTCGCCCGATTACCGCGACCTGCCCGAGGTGGCCCGCGATCAGGTAGGCCCCGACGAGAATATCCTGGATCATCGCCTGTCGGCGGCGGTGGCCGCGCTGGAACCCGACAACGGCTTTATCGTCATCGATTGCCCCGGATCGCACACCCGGCTAAGCCAGATCGCCCATTCGCTGGCCGACACCCTGATCACGCCGTTGAACGACAGTTTCATTGATTTCGACCTGCTGGCCCGGATCGACGCAGAGACCGGCAAGGTGATCGGCCCGTCGATCTATTCGGAAATGGTATGGAGCGCGCGGCAGTTGCGCGCGCAGGCGGGGCTGAAGCCGATCGACTGGATCGTGCTGCGCAACCGCCTTGGCGCGCAGCAGATGCACAACAAGCGCAAGGTGGGCGAGGCGCTGGACGATCTGTCGCGGCGCATCGGTTTTCGCGTGGTGCCCGGATTTTCCGAGCGGGTGATCTTTCGCGAATTGTTCCCGCGCGGGCTGACGCTGCTGGATCTCAAGGATGTGGGTGTTGAAAATCTCAACCTGTCGAACCTGGCGGCCCGGCAGGAATTGCGGGATCTGGTGCGCGAACTCAGGCTGCCTGGCGTTGTGCCCGATTTCTGAAATGGGTGATGACCGACCGGCGCGACAGGTCGCGCCGCGCGGCAAGGCGTTGCAGACGCTTGAGAAACACATCTGCCGATCGGGGCGCCCAGGGCCAGAGATGTTTCAGGACAGTGCATCTGATCGACATGGCCTTTGATCCTTGTGGTTGTGCCTGTCCTGACAATTCCCGCCAAATGCGACGCAAACATGGCCACTGGTGGGAAATATCTCGCCGGTTCCCGGAAATCGCGCGCCGACTGCCAGAAGACGTGACCGTGGGTTTGACCTTTGCGCGGCGATCCTGTCTTACAATGCAGGCAGGTTTGACGGTTGCGAGGGTGCGGATGTCTGGCAGGATTCTGTTGACGGGCGGGGCGGGATATATCGGGTCTCATACCGCGATCGCGTTGATCGAGGCGGGGTATGATGTGGTCATCCTCGATGATTTCTCGAACGCGCGGCCCGATGTGCCCGACCGGCTGGAGATGATCACCGGGCGGTCGGTGCCCTGTCATCGCTGCGATATTCGCGACGCGGCGGGGGTGGCGGCGATTTTTGCGCGACACCGGTTCGACGCCGTGGTGCATTTCGCGGCGAAAAAGGCGGTCGGGGAATCGATGGAACGGCCGCTTGACTATATCAACGTGAACTGCGGCGGCTTGCTGACGTTGCTGGGCGCGATGCAGCGCGCCGGGGTGTTCAGGCTGGTGTTTTCATCGTCGGCCACGGTCTACGGCCTGCCCAAAGTGTTGCCGGTGCCCGAAGATGCGCCGCTGGTCGCCGAATCCACCTATGCCTGGACCAAGCTGGCCAGCGAACAGATCCTGGCCCAGGCGGCGGCGGCCGATCCGCGTTGGGCTTTTGGTATATTGCGGTATTTCAACCCGGCGGGGGCGCATGGTTCGGGGCTGATTGGCGAGGATCCGCGCGATATTCCAAACAACCTGATGCCCTATCTGGCCCGCGTCGCGACCGGCGAACTGGCGCGGCTGGAGGTGTTCGGCGATGATTACAACACACCCGACGGCACCGGGGTGCGCGATTACATCCATGTCGAGGATCTTGCGGCGGGGCACCGCCTGTCGCTGGATGACCTGATCGCGACGGATCGCGGGCATCTGTTCAATCTGGGCACCGGCAAGGGAACGTCGGTGCTGGAAATGCTGCGCGCCTATTCCCGCGCCTGCGGCCGCGACCTGCCCTATGTGATCGGCCCCCGGCGCGCGGGTGATGTCGACATCTATTATGCCGACCCCGCGAAGGCCGAGCGCGAACTGGGGTTCCGCGCCACCCGCACGCCCGAAGAGATGTGCGCCTCCAGCTGGGCGTTCATCTTGCGTCGGCGCAACGGGTCATAGCGCGCGTTGCGCTCAACCGGGTCCGCAGCCTGACCGCACCAGAAAACTGTTTCCCATCCTCTCGAAAAAAATACTCATTTCCCGCCCCCACCACGCGCGCGCCGCTCATAAGGTATGGACCCGACTGACTGAGATCCGATCTGGCGGTCACAACACCCGCAGGCTGTCGCCGATCCACGGTAGCGTCGTTATCCAGCGCGACACCACGAGGTCGCGCAGCAAGGCCCGCAGCCGCCCCGCCACCTCGGTCGGCATGGCCTGCAGCACCCCGCGCCGCGCCGAAAGCGATATCGTGCGCGAAAGCGGTGCGACCGGCAGCGGCAGCACCTCTACCCGGTTGCGAAACCGGTTGGCATGGTCAAGCGCCAGCGGCGTCAGAATCGTCCATCCCGCGCCCGCCGCCACCATCGCCATGATCGCATGATAGCTGTCCAGTTCGAACCGGTACGCCAGGCGCAGGTTCTGATGCGCCAGATGGTTCGAGATCAGCCGCCCCATGTGATGACGCGGCGAATACAGGATCAGCGGCAAGGCCTGCAACTGGCCCAGAACATCGGTATCCACGGCACCCGCCCCGCTTTCTATGGCCCCGCGCGGTACGGCGGCCACGAAGGGTTCGGTCAGCAGCGGGTGCACCTCCATCCAGTCGGCGGCGGCGCCGGTATCCGCGGCCACCACAACATCCAGCGCCCGGTTGTCAAGCTGATCCAGCAGCCGGTGGCTTGGCCCGGTTTCCAGCACGAAGCGGCAGGCGCGCAGATCGTCGGCCATCCCGGTCAGCAGACGCGGTGTCACCTCGGCTTCGAAATCCTCGATCATGCCCAGGCGAAACCGGGTCATCGCCGCCGGATCGGCCAGCGCCAGTTCGGCGCGCGCGGCCAGCGCCTCGGACAGGATCGCCTCGGCGCGGGGGCGAAACATCTCTCCGGCGGAGGTCAGGGTGACGGGGCGCGCGCCCCGTTCCAGCAAGACCGCGCCAA
Organism: Paracoccaceae bacterium; assembly: GCA_014359745.1. Classification (GTDB taxonomy): domain Bacteria; phylum Pseudomonadota; class Alphaproteobacteria; order Rhodobacterales; family Rhodobacteraceae; genus JACIYW01. The sequence continues at coordinate 8,907 of JACIYW010000036.1, forward strand.
GCGCCGCCTCAAGCGTACTTAGCTGCTGGCTGATGGCCGACGGGCTGGCACCAAGTTGCCGGGCCGCCGCCGACACCGACCCCTCGCGCGCGGTGGCCAGAAACACCTCCACCGCCCAAAGGCTGATGCGCCCCGATGTCGCTGCCATGCCAGAGCTTTCCCACCTTTCGATCCGCCCGGCGTCATGGCGCAATCACTTGTTCAGTTTCGACAGTTTTTCCTGCAAATCCGCCAGTTGGTTCTTGATTTCGGTCAGATCGTCGGTTGCCGGTGCCTGCTCGGGGGTGGGGTGCGACCACCCGCCCATGATCGATTTGAGAAAGGCCCGCTGCTGGCGCTGCATCGCATCGAAGCCGGGCATCGAGGTAAGCGGGGTCGGAATCGTGGTCATCTTTTCGACCATTTTTGTTTGACCGTCGCGCAGCATCTCGAACGACATTGCCAGAAACTGCGGCACCACCGATTGCGCCTGGGTTGTGTAGCTGCGCACAAGGTCGGTCAGCACATCAAGCGGCAGCACGTTTTCGCCGCGCCCCTCATGTTCGGCGATGATCTGCAACAGGTACTGGCGCGTCAGGTCATCGCCCGATTTCAGATCGACGATCTGCACCTCGCGCCCGGCGCGGATGAACCCCGCGATATCTTCCAGCGTCACATAATCGCTGGTTTCGGTGTTATAAAGTCGGCGGCTGGCATAGCGTTTGATCAGCAGCGTCTTGTCATTCCCAGCCACGAGTGCCCCCTTCAGCGATGCGATCTGCCAAAGCTTAGGCCAAGGGCAATGAAAATGAAAGGGTGGTGGTCAGGCCACTTGCATCATAGGTACATTGGCAAAACAGGTACACTGGCAACGCCGCCTGCCCCGGCGGGCATCACAGCAAGGGATATCAGCAATGGAAACCAGGGAAATCGACGGCGCGACGCTGGAAATCTGGACAACCGACGAGGTGGCGCGGGGCATGGCCGAAGGCCGGATCGTGGTCATCGACGTGCGCACCCCGCAGGAATACATGTTCGAACATATAGAGGGCGCGCTGTTGATGCCGCTGGCGTTCTTCCGGGCCGAAGGCCTGCCGGGGCAATCGGAAAAACGCATCGTGCTGCACTGCGGGTCTGGCGGGCGGTCGGAACGGGCGGCACGCGCGGCCTTTGCCGCCGGGATCAGGACCATCGCGCATATGGGCGCAGGCTTCAAGGGCTGGAAGGCCGATGGCCTGCCCTATACGGGCACCGATATGGCAACAGGATCGCCCAAGGCGGTTCCGGCATCGACGAAATGAAAAGGGGCGGGCCAATGGCCCGCCCGGTCTCACAACGCCCAGGGAGGAGGTGGGCGCGTGATGACTGTTCCGATGCGTTAGTTGGTGGCAGCGGTGGCTTTTTTGGTCGCGGCGGTCGCCTCGTCGGTGGCTTTCTTCACCGCGGCAGTCGCTTCGGTCGTGGCTTTCTTCACGGCAGCGGTCGCATCTTCCGACAAATCCTTGCCCGCAGCCAGAACCAGTTCAACGGTTTCCATCTGCACTTTTTTCGCGACTTCGGCGAAAGCAGCCAGGTTTTCGGCGGCGATTTCAGCCGAGGCTGAGGCCAGATCGGTGACCGATTTGCTGTAGTCGGCCGGTTCGGCCTTGGCTTTCGCGGCATCTCCAAGACGGGCGATCGCTTCCTTGGTCCATTTGCTGGAAATCTCGGCCGATTTCTCGGCAGCTTCCAGAGCCACTTTGGCCAGCTTTTCGCCAAAGGCCGCTTGGTTCTTGAACGCGTCCTGAAACGCGGCCTGATCGAACGGGAAGCCGCCAAAAGCATCTTGAAACATTTTGGTCATGTCTTGGGTCTTCGTCGCCATGCTATCTACTCCTGATGGCGGGTCCGCCCCGCCTTTGCGTATGCTCAAGATGTACATGCTGCAGTGCAGCATTGCAAGGGAAAACTTCGCGGTTGCAGCAAAAACATGCCGCAGGCGCAGTTACGCCGGTGTGAAGGCCGGCCGAGGGTGCCCTTTTGTCATCCCGGCGCGGTGTCACTCGTCGGTATCGCCCGGACATAGGTTCCGGGCGCGGGCGCCAGAACCGGATGCGAGGCGGTTCCGGGCATCCGCGCCGCCACTTTCGCGCCCGAGCGCTTCGCCAGCCATTCGCCCCATACCGGCCACCATGACCCCGGCGCGCGGGTCGCGGCGGCGCGCCATGCATCGGGATCCTCGATCGGGGCGTCGCTGGTGTAATGCCCGTATTTCTGTTTGGTCGGTGGGTTGACGATGCCTGCCACATGGCCGGATTCCGACAAGATGAACGTCTTGTCCTTCGATCCCATCTGCCGCACCCCGTTGAAAGAGGATTTCCAGGCCGCGATGTGATCGGTTTCGCAGGCCACCGCACACATCGGCACCTTCACATCCCCGATCTTCAGCGTTTCGCCGAACAGCCCGAACCCGCCTTGTGCGAATTTATCATCCTGACAAAGGCCACGCAGATATTCGATTGCCATCTTGGCGGGCAGGTTGGTGCCATCGCCGTTCCAGTACAGCAGATCGAAGGCCGGCGGCGCCTCGCCCAGCATGTAGCTGCGGACCGCCGGGCCATAGATCAGGTCATTCGAGCGCAGGAAAGAAAAGGTGCGCGACATGAAGAACGAGTTGAGCACCCCCGCCTCTGTCACCTCGGCCTCGATCCCGTCGACGAAATCATCGTCGAGGAACACCCCCACCTCGCCCTGATCCGAGAAATCGGTCAGCGTGGTAAGGAAGGTGGCCGATTTGATGGAACTGTCCTTGCGTTTGGCCATCAGCGACAGTGTCAGCGCCAGCGTGGTGCCGGCAATGCAATAGCCGACCGCGTTGACCTTGGCCTCGCCGGTGATCGCCTTTACCTGATCGATCGCGGTCAGAAAGCCCTCTTCGATATACTCTTCCATGCCGACGTCCCGATACGAGGCATCGGGATTCACCCAGCTTACCACGAACAACGTGAAACCCTGTTCCACGATCCAGCGGATCAGGCTGTTCTGCGGTTTCAGATCGAGGATGTAGAACTTGTTGATCCATGGCGGAAAGATGATCAGCGGCGTTTTGTACACATTTTCGGTTTTCGGCGTGTACTGGATCAGTTCGAACATCCGGTTGCGATAGATGACGGAACCCTCGGTGGTGCCGATATTCTCGCCCACCTTGAAGGCATCCTTGTCGGCAAGCGACACCAGAAGTTCACCGTTGTTGGCCTCGATATCGCGCACCAGGTTCTCAAGGCCCCTGACCAGCGACTCGCCGTCGGTTTCCACGGCGCGCTCCAGCGCCTCGGGGTTTGTGGTCAGGTAATTTGACGGCGCCAGCATATCCATGATCTGCCGCGAGAAATATTCCACGCGCTTTCTGTCGCGGTCATCCAGATGTTCAAGATCTGCCACCGCCTGCTGCATCGCCTCAGACGTCAGCATGTATTGCTGCTTGATAAAGTTGAAATAGGGGTGGGTTTCCCACAGCGGGTTGGAAAACCGCCGGTCCTTGGGGGTGGGATCGGGCGGCGCGGCCAGCTTGCCTTTGGCAAGGAACTGCTGGGCCTCTACATAATGTTTCAGGGCCTTGCCCCAGTAAGAAACCTGGTGTTCCAGAACCTTTGACGGATTATTGACCATTTCGGCCATATAAGCGGTTGCGGCCTTGACAAAAAGTTCGTTCGACGGGCCCTGAAGGGATTGCCTTCTGGGTGTGCGTCGCCCGATGGCTGCTACCAGACGTTGCGAAAGGAGCTCCATCTTTGCAATATTGTGATTCAGCCGTTCCAGATCCGCCTGTTTTGGCGCTTCATGATCAGTTGTCATCGCAAACAATCCCCTCTACCCTGCACATACAAGCATAACGTCGCCACGATGGGGGGGAAAGCGACGATTTTGACCGGGCCCTCCCGGGGAAAGGCGCGATATGAAGAGTATGCTGACCTATGACATGATGGAAACTGTCCGTAATACCAACGAATGGTTGGGGGCGACGGCACGCGCGATCGGGGCCTATCCCGCGGTCAGCATGGTTCCAAACCCCTGTTTCAAGATGCTTCAGGCCTGGGGCGAGGTGACGGAACGCACCTTTAGCCGCATGGTGGTACGGCCCGATTGGGGTATCCGCACCGTGGTGGGCGAAGACAATCGCGACCATGTGATATCCGTGGAAACCATATTGGAACGCCCGTTCGGGGATCTGATTCGCTTCAAGGCGATCGGTCGCCCGGAAAAACCGCGCCGGGTATTGGTGGTTGCGCCGATGTCGGGGCATTACGCCACGCTGTTGCGGCCAACCGTGGCCAGCCTGCTGCCCGATTGCGAAGTGTTCGTCACCGATTGGCACAACGCCCGCGACATTCCGGTTTCCGAAGGCAAGTTCGACATCGAGGATTACACGCTTTACCTGGCCGATTTCATGCGCACCATGGGGCCTGACACCCATGTGGTGGCGGTATGCCAGCCGGTGCCGCTGGCGCTGGCCGCCACCGCCTATCTGGCCGATGTGGAACCGGCGGCGCAGCCGCGATCGCTGACGCTGATCGGCGGCCCGGTCGATCCCGATGCCAATGCCACCGACGTGACCGATTTCGGCCGCCGCGTGACCATGGGACAGTTGGAACACAGTGCCATCCAGCGCGTCGGTTTCAAATACGCGGGCGTCGGGCGGTTGGTGTATCCGGGGCTGTTGCAGCTTAATTCCTTCATCTCGATGAACGCCGATCGCCATGCGCGCGCTTTCAACGAACAGATCCTGCGCGTCGCCAAGGGCGAGGCCAAGGATCACGACCACCACAACCGCTTTTACGATGAATATCTGGCGGCTATGGACATGACGGCGGAATTCTACCTGTCAACGGTCGAACGCATTTTCAAAGGCCGCGAGATTGCGCGCAACGTGTTTTCGGTCGGGGGCCGGGCCATTGATTTCGGCAAGATCACCGATGTTGCGGTGATGGTGGTCGAAGGGGCCAACGACGATATCAGCGCACCGGGCCAATGCCTTGCCGCGCTTGATCTGTGTTCGAACCTGGCCGATTCGAAAAAAGCCAGCCACCTGGAACCGGGCGCCGGACACTACGGCATCTTTGCCGGGAAGTCCTGGCGCGACAACATCCGTCCTTTGGTGCTCAACTTCATCGACGATAACTGCGGAAACCGCCCGGCCAACGCCAAACCCCGCCTTGTCGAATCAAAGTGACTCCGTCGCCACGCCCGTTCGGCGCGGGGTGGCGGTTTTGGAATGAGTATTTTTTTCGAGAGGATGAGGCAATCAGGCGGCGCGATGCCGCCTGATTGAAGGCGGCTTACCCGGCGGTGATATCTTCTATCGCCGCCTCGATCAGCGGCAGGCATTCGGGCGTTGAAAACCGGTGGTCGGCGCCCTTGACCAGCGTCAGGCGGATATCGTCGCCTTCGGCATGCTCCAGCAGCCGCAGCGCGACCGATACCGGAACATCCTTATCCGCCGTGCCCTGCAACAGCCGCACCGGGAAGGGCAGCGGCAGGGCTGCGCGCAGGACCAGATGCGCGCGCCCGTCTTCGATCAGGCGGCGGGTGATGATATAGGGCTCGTCCGAATATTCCGATGGCTGGGCCACCTGCCCCACCTCCATCAGCGCGCGGCGCTGTTGCTCGGAGAATTCCGCCCACATGCCGTCTTCGGTGAAATCCGGCGCGGCGGCGATACCCACCAGCCCCGCCACCCGTTCGGGCCGGGCGCGGGCCAGCAACAGCGCGATCCAGCCGCCCATCGATGATCCCACCAGCACCTGGCGCCCCGTCGTCAGCGCGTCAAGCGCGGCGCGCGCATCCGCCGCCCAGTCGCCGATGCAGCCATCCGGAAAATCGCCCGAAGATTGCCCGTGGCCGGAATAATCGAACCGCAGGAAGGCCCGGCCCCGCGCCCGCGCCCAATCTTCCAGATACTGCGCCTTGGTGCCGGTCATGTCCGATCGGAACCCGCCCAGAAACACCACGCCGGGGCCAGCGCCCTGCGTGCGATGATAGGCGATGCGGCGCCCCTGGGGCGTGGTCAGGTACTCGGTCATCGGCGGTCCTCCTGTGTTGCCACAGTCATACCGCGCGGGCCGCGCGCGGCAACCGTTGACTTCGCTGTCGCCCCGCGCCAGATAGGGCGCACATAACCCGCAACCGGGCGTTCCGTGGGCGCCAAACCGACGAGGAGCAAGGCCGATGGCCGATATTTCCCTGACCTTTCCCGATGGCGCGTCGCGCAGCTACCCTGCCGGGATCACCCCGGCCGAAGTGGCCGCCGACATCTCGAAATCGCTGGCGAAAAAGGCCATATCGGCGACCGTGGACGGCCAGCATTTCGATCTGCAATGGCCCATTGGCCACAATGCCGATATCGCCCTCAACACCATGGCCGATGACGCCCCGGCGCTGGAACTGATCCGCCACGATCTCGCCCATGTGATGGCCCGCGCGGTGCAGGAACTCTGGCCCGATGTGAAGGTTACCATCGGCCCGGTGATCTCGAACGGCTGGTATTACGATTTCGACCGGGCCGAGCCCTTCACCCCCGAGGATCTGGGCGCCATCGAGAAGAAGATGCGCGAGATCATCAACCTGCGCGACCCCGTCCGCACCGAGGTGTGGGAGCGCGACCGGGCCATCGCGCATTACCGGGCCGCGGACGAACCCTACAAGGTTGAACTGATCGAAGGGATTCCCGGCGATCAGCCGCTACGCATGTACTGGCACGGGCATTGGCAGGATCTGTGCCGTGGCCCGCATCTGCAAACCACCGGGCAACTGCCCGCCGACGCCTTCAAGCTGATGTCGGTCGCGGGCGCCTATTGGCGGGGCGATTCGAACCGGGCGATGCTGCAACGCATCTACGGTGTGGGCTTTCGCAACCGCGACGATCTCAAGGCCCATCTGACCATGCTGGAAGAGGCCGCCAAACGCGACCACCGCCGCCTTGGCCGCGAGATGGATCTGTTTCACATGCAGGAAGAGGCGCCGGGGCAGGTGTTCTGGCACCCCAACGGCTGGAAGATCTACACCACCTTGCAAGATTACATGCGCCGCCAACAGCAGCAGGGCGGCTATGTCGAGGTGAACACGCCGCAGGTCGTCGACCGCAAGCTGTGGGAGGCATCGGGCCACTGGGAAAAATACCAGGACAACATGTTCATCGTCGAGGTGGACGAGGAACACGCCCGCGAAAAGGCGATCAACGCCCTCAAACCCATGAATTGCCCCTGCCATGTGCAGATTTTCAACCAGGGGCTGAAAAGCTATCGCGAGTTGCCGCTGCGCATGGCCGAATTCGGGTCGTGCAACCGTTATGAACCCTCGGGCGCGCTGCATGGCATCATGCGGGTGCGCGGGTTTACGCAAGATGATGCGCATATCTTCTGCACCGAGGATCAGATTGAATCGGAGACCAAGAAATTCATCGACTTCCTCGCCGCGATCTATGCCGATCTGGGCTTTCCCGAATTCAAGGTGAAATTCTCTGACCGGCCCAAGACGCGCGCGGGGGCCGATGATGTCTGGGACAAGGCCGAAAGCGCGCTGATGCAGGCGACCGAGGCGGCGGGTTACGATTTCACGCTCAACCCCGGCGAGGGGGCGTTTTACGGGCCGAAGCTGGAATTCGTGCTGACCGACGCCATCGGCCGCGACTGGCAATGCGGCACGTTGCAGGTGGATTTCGTGCTGCCAGAACGGCTGGACGCGACCTATATCGGGTCGGATGGCGCCAAACACCGCCCCGTGATGCTGCACCGCGCCGTGCTGGGCAGTTTCGAGCGGTTCATCGGGATATTGATAGAGGAACACGCGGGCAGGCTGCCGTTCTGGCTGGCGCCGCGCCAGGTGGTCGTGGCCTCTATCGTGTCAGAGGCCGATGAGTATGTGACCGAGGTGGTCGCCGCGCTGCAAAAAGCGGGTGTGCGGGCCGAGGCCGATCTGCGCAACGAAAAGATCAACTACAAGGTGCGCGAACATTCATTGGGCAAGGTGCCGGTGATCCTTGCCATCGGCGCGCGCGAGGTGGGGGAGCGTACGGTTTCGGTGCGGCGGCTGGGCGACACCCGCACCGACAGCGCGGGCTTTGACGAGATCGTGGCGCAGCTTGCGGCAGAGGCGGCACCGCCAGATCTGCGCTGAAGCGCGGACAGGTTTCATGCGCTCCGCGCAGGGCGTATTTGGGCCAAGATGAAAGCTGGGCCGCGACGACCTGTCATCAGAGGTCGCGACACCAACGGCCAGGGCGCGACCGGGCATCGGGAACCGGTGCGGTTTCACAGGCACAGGGGTTTTCCGGCGCTATCCTTGTGCCCGGCATCTGATCATTCCTTCGTTGATTGTTCAGGTGCCCGCCCGGCGCGCCATCTCAGGCCGCATCCGGTCTGCGCGCCAGCAGGGCCAGAACCCCGCCAAGCCCGCACATCGCAATCGGAAACATCGTGAAGACGCCGAACCCGAATGCGTGATACATCCCCGCTGTTGATACCAGCAACAAAACCCCCGCCGCCACATGTTGCGACCGCGCCATTGCGCCACCCGCGATGGCGAGCACCGGGGCGATCAGGCTGGTGAGGCGAATCAGCGCGACATCGTCCACCTGCCGCCCCACCTCGCCCAGATCGCCGAAGCGGTCGATGACCTCGGTGTAGCCATAGCTGAAGAACCCGATCAGCATGCCCCAGAGGCCGCCGATGATACCCAGGATGAGGGCTGCGTTGCGCATCTTGTTCCTTTCCGCTGTCAGCCCCCGATATAGGCATGCCCAAGGGGCCCTGTCAGCCCCCAAGGCCGCAGTTTCGGGAATTACCCCGATACCCTCATCGATACTGGCCCCGGCCGCGCCGGTTGACGCGCTGGCATGATACTTGATTTTTTTCACCGATTCGGCATCCTGTATCCTGTGGCAAAAGAGTTTCGCGTCCGCGTCCTGTTTCAGGCTGCCGGGACCGGGAAAAGCTGGCGGCACGGCCCGGCGCGGTTGTGCGACGGGAAGACGGAAGTGAAGGAGAGACGGCAATGCCGACGGGAACCGTAAAATGGTTCAACGCCACCAAGGGTTTCGGGTTCATAGCGCCCGACGATGGTGGAAAAGACGTGTTCGTTCATATCTCGGCCGTTGAACGCGCCGGGTTGACCGGGCTGAACGACAATCAGAAGGTTGCATTCGAGATGCAGTCGGGCCGCGATGGTCGGTCGTCTGCCGGTGATCTGAAGCTTTTGTAACCGCGCCGCTGCGCAAGGCGACAACCTGTGACCAACCGCTTGCGATTGCACGGGTCATGGGCACATGGGATGCCGTGATCGTCGGCCCCCAAGGAACCACATCGATCCCGTTCCGGCCTTGAACACCGGAACGGGAAGGTTATCTTGTGCGGAAAAGTGACGGCAGAAAAAAACCATGTGGAATGAACGCTATGCGGCGGCAAGGGGCTATCTTTTCGGCACCGAGGCCGCGGATTTCGTAAAACGGGCCGCGCCCCGGTTGCGGCCGGGGGCACGGGTGCTGTGCCTTGCCGATGGCGAGGGGCGCAATTCGGTGTATCTGGCCGGGCTGGGCATGTCGGTCACGGCGACGGATTATTCGGATGTGGCGCAGGAAAAGGCGCGGGCGCTGGCACTGGCGCGCGGGGTTTCGGTGGATTTCCGCCTGGGTGACATCGGCAGTTGGGTGTGGGAACCTGGGCGCTGGGATGCGGTTCTGGCGGTGTTCATCCAGTTTGCCGAACCGCCACTGCGCGATGCGATATTCGCGGGCATGCAGCGCACCCTTGCGCCCGGCGGGCTGGTGCTGCTGCACGGCTATACACCCCGGCAGATCGGCTTCGGCACCGGGGGGCCGAAGCAGGTGGATCAGCTTTATACCACCGATCTGCTGAGGGAAAAATTCGGCGCGATGGAAATCCTGCGCCTCGCCGAATATGACGCCGAAATCCATGAAGGCGAGGGGCATTCCGGCCAATCGGCACTGATCGATCTGATTGCGCGCAAGCCCGCAAAGGCGGCGCGCTGATCGTCCTTGTCGCGCAGGCTTGCGCGCTGATCGTCCTTGTCGCGCAGGCTTGCGCGCTGATCGTCCTTGTCGCGCAGGCTTGCGCGCGATAAGGGGCGGCATGGCCGACGCCCTGAGAAATCGCGATCACATACGGGCGATGCTTTTGCTTGGCCTGCCACTGGTGGGCAGCCATCTGGCGCAATTTGCGCTTCATGTCATCGATACGATCATGGTCGGCTGGTATTCGGTCGAAGCGCTGGCGGCCGCGGTTCTGGGAACCTCGACATTCTTTGTGATCTTCATTCTGGGCGCGGGGTTTGCCGGGGCGGTGATGCCGATGGTGGCAAGTGCGGCCGCCGGGGGGCATGACGCCGAGGTGCGGCGCATCACCCGCATGGGGCTGTGGCTGTCGCTGGGGTTTTCGGTGCTGATCCTGCCCGGCATGTGGTGGTCGGGCGCGATCCTGATCGCGCTGGGGCAAGACCCCGAAATTTCGGGCCTTGCCCAGCAGTATCTGCGCATCGCCGGGTTCGGGATGGCGCCGACCCTGGCTGTGATGGTGCTCAAAAGCTACCTTGCCGCGCTGGAACGCACGCAGGTAGTGCTTTGGGTGACGCTGGCGGCGGTCGGGGTGAATGCCGCCATCAACTGGGCGTTGATCTTTGGCAACTGGGGCGCGCCCGAACTGGGTCTGCGCGGGGCAGCGATTGCCTCGGTCATCGTGCAGGGGGCGACCATGCTGGCGCTGGTCGTTTATGCTGCACTTGCGCCGGGGTTGCGGCGCTATACGTTGTTCACCCGGTTCTGGCGCCCCGATCCGCAGGCCTTGCGTTCGGTGTTTCGGATGGGCTGGCCGATTGGCCTGACCGGGCTGGCCGAGGGCGGGCTGTTTACCGCCACCGCGCTGATGATGGGCTGGATCGGTACGCGCGAACTGGCGGCGCATGGCATCGCGGTAGAGATTTCCGGCCTGACCTTCATGATCCACCTGGGGTTGTCGAATGCCGCCACGGTGCGGGCGGGGCGGGCCTATGGGGTGCGCGACGGGGCGGGGTTGCGGCGCGGGGCCGTGGTTGCGATGGGGTTGTCGCTGGTGGTTACGGTCGGGGTGATCGCCGCCTTCCTTGTGCTGCCGCATGTTCTGATCGGGGCGTTTCTGGCCGCGGACGATCCACTTCGCCCCGGGATCATCGCCTATGGTACGGTGCTTCTGGCGGTGGCGGCGCTGTTTCAACTGGCCGATTCGGTGCAGGTGATGGTGCTTGGCCTGTTGCGGGGCATCCATGACACGCGCAGGCCGCTGCTGATCGCGCTGGTGGGGTATTGGGTTGTCGGGGTGCCGTTTGCCTATGTGCTGGGGTTTGCCATGGGTTGGGGCGGCACCGGGATCTGGTTTGGCCTGGTGCTGGGCCTGTCGGTGGTCGCGATCCTGCTGGCGCGCCGGTTCCTGCGCCAGATCAAGACGTTATAGCGCGTGTTGCGCCCCATCAGGCACGCAGCCTGAGCGTCCGAGAAAACGCTCTTTCCCATCCTCTCGAAAAAAATACTCAAATCCCACGCCCGCCGTGCGTGCACCGTTTACAGCAATGACCCCGACTGACCGAAATCCGCGTCAAAGCCAGTCACGCCCCGCCGCCCTATACGCCACCCTGCCCCATCCGTTCGGCCTTTTTGCGCACCAGAACCGTGCGCAGATCATGCATGGCAAGCAACAGCGGATCGGTGACCTCTTCCAGTTGCGGGGCTGATGCGCGGGTCTGCACCCACTGCGCGGTAAGGTTGAGATGGTCGATTGCCCGATGGATATCGTCAATATCGCGCGCCGCCAGCACCGCCACGCGCGCCGCCATCCATTCGGCAATCGCGCGGTCATCCTCGGGTGTCAGGGCGCGCCCGCCATGGGCCTTTACATCGCCATTGCGGATGTTGACCACGGCGATCTGTTCCATGTCGATCCGGCGCAGGCGGTTTTCGGTATCGACCCGAAACACCACCGCGCCATTCTCACGGACACGAAAGTAATATTCCGGCAGGTCGCCCGCCATATCCGCCCCTGTTCCCTCAGCGCAGCCCTTCGCAGAATGCCCTGATCCGCTCGCACGCCGCCTTCAGCGCCTCATCCGACGTAGCGTAGCTTACCCGGAAGTGCGGCGAAAGGCCGAAGGCCGCGCCGAATACCACCGCAACCCCCTGTTCTTCCAGCAGCGCGGTTGCGAACGCCTCGTCATCGGTGATCTTGGCACCGCCCGCCGATGTCTTGCCGATGCACCCCGCGACTGACGGGTAAACGTAAAACGCCCCTTCGGGCACCGGGCATTCGATTCCAGGGGCCTCATTGAGCATCTTCACCACCAGATCGCGGCGGCGTTCGAACACCTTGTTGTTCGCGGCAATGAAATCCTGCGGCCCGCTCAGCGCCTCAAGCGCGGCATATTGCGACACCGAACAGGGGTTCGATGTGGATTGCGATTGCACCTTGGCCATCGCCTTGATCAGATCCACCGGCCCCGCCGCATAACCGATGCGCCAGCCGGTCATCGCATAGGCCTTGCTGACGCCGTTCACCGTCAGGGTGCGGTCATAAAGCGCGGGTTCAACCTGCGCCGGGGTGCAGAACTTGAAATTGCCAAAGGTCAGATGTTCATACATGTCATCGGTCATCACCCAGACATGGGGATGGCGCAGCAACACATCGGTCAGCGCCTTCAGCTCATCCCATTTATAGCCCGCCCCGGTCGGGTTGGACGGAGAGTTGAAGATCAACCATTTGGTCTTTGGCGTTATCGCCGCCTCCAGCGCCTCGGGCGTCAGGCGGAACCCGGTTTCCATTCCGGCCGGGGCCACCACCGGCACCCCGCCCGCCAGCAACACCATATCGGGATAACTGACCCAATAGGGGGCCGGGATCAGCACCTCGTCACCCGGATTGATCGTGGCGATCAGCGCATTGTAAAGCACCTGCTTGCCGCCGGTGCCCACGCTCACCTGTTCGGGCTGATAGGTCAGGCCGTTTTCGCGCAGGAACTTGGCGCAGATCGCGGCCTTGAGTTCGGGAATGCCGTCAACGGCGGTGTATTTGGTATGGCCCGCGTCGATGGCGGCCTTGGCGGCGGCCTTGATGTTGTCGGGGGTATCGAAATCCGGTTCGCCCGCGCCCAGCCCGATCACGTCGCGCCCGGCGGCCTTCAGCTCGCGCGCCTTGTTGGTTACGGCGATGGTGGGCGAGGGTTTTACCCGGCTCAGCATGTCGGAAAGAAAGGGCATCGCGGCCTCCGGTTTGAACTTGCCGGAACCATGTCCTAAAGTGGGGTTGATCCGGCTTCAAGGATTATCGGAAAGGCAGGCGGGCGATGGCCGAAACGACCGACGAAAACTGGTATGGCGAGGACGCCGCCACCTTTGGCGACCGGCTGGCCGCAGCGCGCGAGGCGGCGGGAATGTCGCAGGCCGATCTGGCGCGGCGGCTGGGGGTAAAGCTGATCACCATCACCGGCTGGGAGGATGATCGCCTGGAACCGCGCGCCAACCGTCTGCAAATGGTTGCGGGGCTTTTGAACGTGTCGATGGTCTGGCTGCTGACGGGAAAGGGCGACGGCGTCCCCGCCCCCGATGAGGGCAGCCAGATCACCCCCGACGTAAGCGCGATTTTCGCCGAGATGCGGCAGTTGCGCGCCGATATCGGCACATCGGCCGAACGCCTTGGCCTGTTGGAAAAGCGCCTGCGCCGGGCCCTGGGGGCCGTGACATGACCAAAGAC
>JACIYW010000037.1 GCA_014359745.1 Paracoccaceae bacterium
ACCTGTTCGGCGGTGCGCGTCACCAGGTCGAACATGGTGCCCCGGTTTTCATGGGTGGCGTGGATATCCAGGAAACACACCTCGTCCGCGCCCGCCGCGTCATAGGCCTTGGCCGCCTCGACCGGATCGCCCGCATCCCGCAGATCGACGAAATTCACGCCCTTGACCACGCGACCATCGGCCACGTCAAGACAGGGAATGATCCGGGTTTTCAACATCACATCGCCTTTTGAATGAACGCCCCGGTTCTGACGGATCGCGCGCCCCCGTTCAAGCGGGAAACCGGCCCATCCCATCCCCTTGGTCCAAATACTCCGGGGGGTGAGGCCCAACGGGCCGAGGGGGGCAGCGCCCCCCTATCCCCGCAGCGCCGCCAGCGCCGCCCGCAGATCAAGCGCGCCCTCATAAAGCGCCCGCCCCGAAATCGCCCCGTCCAGCGCCACGCCGCAATCGCGCAGCGCGATCAGATCATCCAGCGATGACACCCCGCCCGACGCAATCACCGGAATGGATACCGCGCGCGCCAGCGCCGCCGTTGCCGCCACATTCGGCCCGCCCATCGCCCCGTCGCGATCTATATCGGTGTAGATGATCGCGGCCACCCCCGCATCCTCGAACCGCCGCGCCAGATCGGTGGCCATCACGTCGGTCTCTTCCGCCCAGCCGCGCGTGGCCACCCGACCGCCGCGTGCATCGATCCCCACGGCCACCTGCCCCGGAAAGGCCCGCGCCGCAGCCCGCACCAGATCCGGGTCTTCCACCGCGACCGTGCCCAGGATCACCCGCGCCAGCCCGCGCGACAGCCAGCCCTCGATCGCCGCCATGTCGCGAATGCCGCCGCCCAACTGGCACGGAATATCCACCGCGCCCAGCACCGCTTCGACCGCCGCGCCATTGACCTGCGCGCCGGCAAAGGCGCCGTTCAGATCAACGAGGTGCAACCATTCGCAGCCGGTTTCGGCAAAGGCGCGCGCCTGTGCCGCCGGGTCGCTGCCGAACACCGTGGCCTTGTCCATGTCGCCGCGCAACAGTCGCACACAGTTGCCATCCTTGAGGTCGATGGCGGGATAAAGGATCATCATTCCATTCCTTGCCGTAGTTTCCGGGCCGCAGTTTCCGGGCCGTAGTTTCCGGGCCGCAGTTTCCGGCCCGCTGATACAGCCAAAGCGCGGCAGGTGCAAAACCCCTTGGCGGCGCGGCGCGTCATAATCCGCCCAGACAGGCCTCGATCAGCGCCGACCCCGGATCGGCCAGATCGTCGATCACGTCGAAATGGTGCTTTCCGGGTTCGGGCGTCCAGGGGCAGCCCCATTCCTCGGATAAAAGCCGCGCCTGCCACAGAAAGGCCGGGCGTTCCATCGCCCCCACCCAGACATGCGCGTCCACGCCCCTGGCCAACCTCAGCCGCGCAGGGCTTTCCGACGCGGCCTCGGCGGCGTCGATGCGCAGCACCTCGTTCATCGCCGTAGTCCGCAGCGGCGCAAGATCCGCCAGCGGCGAGATCGGCACGACCCGCGCCACCCGCGTGGCCAAGGGCGCGCCCGCGCAGCCCAGGCGCGCGCTCAGATGCCCGCCCGCCGAATGGCCGGTCACCACCACCGGGCCGGGCACCAGCGCCGCCGCCGCATCCACCGCGCCCCCTGCCTCAACCGTTATCTCGGCCAGCCGCGCGTCGGGTGCCAGCGTGTAAGACGGCATCGCACAGGCCCAGCCGCGCGCCAGCGCCCCCGCCGCCAGATGCGACCAGATCTCGCGCCCGAACGCCTTCCAGTAGCCGCCGTGAAAGAACACCAGCAGCCCGCGCGCCGCGCCCTCTGGATGAAACAGATCGAACCGCTGGCGCGCCCCCTCACCATAGGGCAGATCGCAGTCGGCCCGCGCGCCCAAGGCCGCGCGAAAGGCCGCCGCCTTCGCAGCCCAACGCGGCGGATAGCCCGCCGCCCCGTCGATGAACCCAGCATTGTCATAGGCCCGGTCCGGATCGTCGATATCACCCATGCCGCCCTCCGGCTCTGTCACCCGCTCCCGGCCAGTGGCGCGCCGCGCCCATCCGGGTTTCCCGACCGGTCAGCGCAGAAGACCCGCCCAGTCCTTCATCTTGGAACAAATACGCACCGCCGCGCCCATCCCCGCGCCCACCCACCCCAGCGCGGCGTCCGGCAGGCAGCCGGATCAAGCCGGGCCCGGCTTACGCGCCGCCGTCGCCCTTACCGGGTTTTTCCAGCGCGTATCTTTGCATCACCCCGCCCTGCGCCAGGAAGAACGCGAACACCGCCGCCGTCAGGCCGAATGTCTTGAAATTCACCCAGGCGTCGGTGGACATCAGCCGCCACACAAGTTCATTGGCCACCGCAAGCCCCGCGAAGAACAGCGCCAGACGGCGGGTCAGGATCATCCAGCCCTCGGGTTTCAGGGGCAGCGCTTCTTCCATGACCAGTTGCAGCCAGGACTGACCGCGCAACAGGCCAAAGCCCAGCGCCCCGGCAAACAGCGCGTAGATGATCGTCGGCTTCATCTTGAAAAAGCGGTCATCGTTCAGCCAGACCGACAGCCCGCCAAACACCACCACCAGAACCACCGTGGCCACCTGCATCTTCGACAGCCTGCCCGTCAGCCACCACAACAGCCCGGTGCTGATCACCATCAGCGGAATGAACGCCGCCGTGGCAATGATGAACCCCGCGTAATCGGTGCCGCCAATCGTGAATGTCTGGTCGCGTATCCGCGTGTAGCCGATGAAAAACGCAATGATCGGACCCAGTTCCAGACCGAATTTCAGCGCCGGGTGAAGTTTTCTGTATGCCATGCCTTGCCCCGCCTTGCCCCTGCCCGCCTTGCCCCTGCCCGACTTGCCCCTGTCAGCCGCTGACCTGCACTATCACCGCGCCCGCCGCGATCATAGTCATAAGCAGCAACCGCCGCGGTCCGACCTTTTCGCCCAGCATCAGCCAGCCGATGGCGGCGGCGAACACCGTCGAGGTTTCGCGCAGCACCGCCGCCTGCCCGACATGGCCGATGCGGGTGGCCAGCATCACGCTGCCAAAACTGAAAAACGCCACGATCGCCCCGATCAGCCCCAGCCGCACCACCGCGCCGATCTGCGCGCGCGGCAGCGCCCGCAACCGCCGGAAGGTCAGGATCGGCATGAGGAAACCGTCGAGGAAAAAGAACCACGCCAGAAAGGTGAACGGGTCGGCGGTGGCGCGGATGCCGTAAGCGTCATAAGTGGTGTAAAGCGCCACAAAGCCGCCGGTGATCACCGCCAGCCCCAGCGCCGGCACCATGGTGTTGCGATCCACGGATATGGTGCGCAGGTTATAGGCCGCCAACCCGAAGATCCCACCCAGGAGCACCGCCACGCCCAGCCATTGCGCCGCGCTGAACACCTCTCCGAAAACAATGCCCGCGCCGATCACCGTAAACAGCGGGCCGGTGCCGCGCATCACCGGATAGACCACCGTAAAGGCCCCGCGCGAATAGGCCATGGCCTGAAATATCTTGTAAACGACATGGATCAGAAGCGCCCCGGCAAAGATCGGCCACATATGCGGTTCCGGCCAGGGCACCACAAACAGCGCCAGCGGCGCGGCCATCATCCCGTAACAGCCATCAATGGCAGCGCGCGACACCCAGGGATCAACCCGCTGGCCCTTTTGCAGCGCGCCGAACACCGCATGCAGGACCGCCGCCACCAGCACCAGCACCAGCGCCACCTGCTGGCCGGCATCCGTGCCTTCAAGGCCCCGCAGAAAACCCGTCATGACGGATCACGCCCCAAGGCATGAAACTGTGCGTTGCTCAATCGTCCAGCCCCACCAGCGCGCGCGCGAAATCCTGCGGATCGAAGGCATCCAGATCGTCGATCTGTTCGCCCACGCCGATGGCGTGGATGGGCAGGCCGAACCGGTCGGCCAGCGCCACCAGAACCCCGCCGCGCGCGGTGCCATCCAGCTTGGTCATCACCAGGCCGGTCACATCGGCGAGTTTCAGGAAAATTTCCACCTGTGTCAGCGCGTTCTGGCCGGTGGTGGCATCGAGCACCAGCAGGGTGTTGTGGGGCGCGTCCGGGTCTTTCTTGCGGATCACGCGCACGATCTTGGCCAGTTCCTCCATCAGGTCGGCGCGGTTTTGCAGGCGCCCGGCGGTGTCGATCATCAAAAGGTCGGCGCCCTCGGCCTCGGCCCGCGTCATCGCGTCAAAGGCCAGGCTGGCCGGATCAGACCCTTCGGGCGCGGTCATCACCGGCACGCCGGCGCGGTCGCCCCAGACCTGCAACTGTTCCACGGCGGCGGCGCGAAACGTGTCGCCCGCCGCGATCACCACCGATTTGCCCGCCGCCTTGAACTGGCTGGCCAGTTTGCCGATGGTCGTGGTCTTGCCCGAGCCGTTGACGCCGACCACCAGCACCACCTGCGGGCGTTTGGCATAAAGCGGCATCGGTTTGGCGACGGGTTCCATGATCCGCGCGATCTCATCGGCGAGCAGGCGTTTTATCGCATCGGTTGACAGTTTCTGGCCAAGGCGCCCCTCGGCGATGTTGGCAACGACGCGCAGCGCGGTGTCGACGCCCATGTCGGACTGGATCAGCAGTTCCTCAAGGCTTTCGATCATGCCGTCGTCAAGGGCGCGGCGCGGCGCGGGCGGGGCTGCGGCCTCGCGCCGGGTCAGCCGTTCGATCAGGCCGGGGCGTGTTGGTTCGGGCGCGGGTGCGGGTTCTTCGGGCGCCGCGCCTTCCTCGACAATCGCCTCCAACCCCTGATCGAGGCGGTCGGATGCCTTGAACATCCGTTCCCTGAGCTTCTTGAAAAACGACATGCCAGCCCCTTGCGACGCGCGGATGACCAAGGGCTATTACAGCCGCACGGCAGATGGAAGGCGGATGGGTGCCTGCGGGCGGAAATTACCCGATCGGGGCTGGATCGGGGGGCGCCGCCGTGCCATGCTTGCCCGCACCCGACCGAGGTTGACCATGCGCCTGACCACCCTGCCCGCCCTGTTCCTGCGCTTGCGCTTGTCCTTGCGCTTGCGCTTGCCCCCGGCGGGCTTGCCGCGCAGGACGGCCCGCAACTGATGCCCCCCGAGGCCTTTGAAAGCTATGCCACCGGCAAGACGCTTTATTATGGCACCGAACAGGGGGTTTACGGCGCCGAACAGTATCTGCCCGGCCGCCGGGTGATCTGGGCGTTTCTGGATGAACCCTGCAAGCGCGGCATCTGGTATCCCGTCGGCGATCAGGTGTGTTTCGTCTATGACACCGATCCCGAAACCCATTGCTGGACCTTCTATCGCAGCGGATCGGGCCTGCGCGCGCATTTTCAGGGCGACCCCGACGGCGCGCCGCTGATCGAGGTCGGGCAAAGCCCCGATCCGCTGTTTTGCCCCGGCCCGGATGTGGGGGTCTGAGGGGGCGCGCCGGTTCTGGCGGGCGGGATTTCCAGCGGATTGTGGAAAAACCCACGCGGGATCAAGGGGTTGACGCATAGGTGTTTCGCGCGCGAAACATCGTTTGTTAACAATGGGTTAATGGGGTGCCACCACTGCCGCGCGCGCCCGGCGCAAACGGGTGGTTTCACCTTGACCCGCGACAACCCTGCCCCGCGCATGTAAAAAAGATTTACATAGGTCTTGACCCCCGCCCGGTGCATGCCGATATCGAGCATGTGAAGCCGATTTACATCATCTGGAGGAAGACCCGATGTCCACACTCACCGCTTGGCCGATGCAGGCCGAAACCTGGCTTGACCGTCACGGTCGCCCCGCGTGGATCGCCGCGATGGTGCTGGGGTTTATCGTGTTCTGGCCGGTGGGCCTTGCCCTGCTGGCCTATATGATCTGGAGCAAACGCATGTTCACCGAAACGCCCTTTTGCAGAACCCGCCGCCAGCCGCGTCACAGCGGCACCGGCAATGCCGCCTTTGACGCCTACAAGGCCGACACGCTGAAACGGCTGGAAGACGAACAGGCGGCGTTCGAGGCGTTCATGGCCCGGCTGCGCGCGGCCAAGGACAAATCCGAATTCGACGCCTTCATGGCCGATCGCGCCGCCAGCGCATCGACCCCGGTCGAGGGCGCGCAAGACTGAGAGCGGGGGGCCTTTAGGCCCCCCTTTACGCCCATTGCCGCGCCCGTCGGTGACCCCGGCGGGCGCGGCTTGCACCGCACCGGGCCTGCCGCCATAAGGCCCCGACCATAAGGGCCCGGCCCCGGCCTGACCCGCAGAGTGGACCCGCCCAATGACGTTCTTCACCCCATCGCCCGACGGCCCGCACCCCGATCCCGAATTGCAGCCCGAATTCTATGCGGATGTGCCCGCCAAGCGGCTGGTGGCCTGGGTGGTGGATACGGTTCTGACAGTGCTGGCCACGGCGCTGATCGTGCTGCTGACGGCGTTTGTGGGGTTGTTCTTTCTGCCGCTACTGTATCTGTCCGTGGCCTTTGCCTATCGCACCGTCACCATCGCGCGCCACGGGGCCACGCCGGGAATGCGGCTGATGGCGATAGGGTTGCGCGGCCCGTATGGCACCGCCCCGACCCCGGCCGAGGCGGCGCTGCACAGCGGGCTGTTCCTGGCGGCCTCGATCATGGTCATTCCGCAGGTGATTTCTGTCGTGATGATGCTGACGGGCGCGCGCGGGCAATCGCTGGGGGATGTGGTGCTGGGCACGGTGATGCTGAACCGGGCCGGGCGGGTGTGAAGCGGGGCGGTGCTGATCCCGCTGCTATCCGTCGCGGGCGAAAATCCGCACGGGAAAACTCTTCTCTTGGCGACACGTCAATCCCTTGTTAACGTCGCTGTCACACAACGACATCGCCTTTCGCTTTCATCGGTCGTAACACCCATGCGCCATACCCTGCCCCTTGCGCCGCAATTCTATGTGACGGCGCCGCAGCCCTGCCCCTATCTGGCGCGGAGGATGGAGCGAAAGCTGTTCACAGCACTTTCGGGCGATCATGCGCAGACGCTGAACGACAGCCTGTCGAAACAGGGGTTCCGGCGGTCGCAGAACGTGCTGTACCGCCCGTCCTGCACCGAATGCTCGGCCTGTCTTTCGGCGCGCATCCGGGTGGCCGATTTCACCCCGTCAAAAAGCCAGCGCCGCACCCTGCGCCGCAACCGCCACCTGCAACGCGAGGCGACAAGCCCCTGGGCCACCGAAGATCAATACGCGCTGTTTCGCCGCTATCTTGACAACCGCCACGCCGATGGCGGCATGGCCGACATGGACATTTTCGAATTCGCCGCGATGATCGAGGAAACGCCGATCCGCAGCCGCGTGGTGGAATATACCACCCCCCCCGGCCCCCCCGGCCCCGCCGATCACAAACGCAGCCTGACCGCCGTGTGCCTGACCGATGTTCTGGATGACGGGTTGAGCATGGTCTATTCGTTCTATGAACCCGACCTGCCCGCCGCCGGGCTTGGCACCTATATCATTCTGGATCATGTGGCCTTGGCCCGCGAGACCGGGCTGCCCTATGTCTATCTGGGGTATTGGGTGCCCGGCAGCAGCAAGATGGGCTACAAGGCGAATTTTTCGGCGCTGGAGGTCTATCATCGCGGCCAGTGGCGCGACATGACAGACCCCGCCGCCTATGAGGCCGAGACGCATCCGCTGTCGGTTGATCCGATTGCCGAACAGGTGGCGCGCATCAACCTGCCCGACGGGCATCCGACCAAGGCATGATTTGGGGACGACCCGGCGGGCGGGCGGGCGGATTGGCCCTGGATGACCCCCGTTGGCCAGCGCCTGCCGGGACTCGATCACGGGAAAACATATTGACCCGATATTCCCATGGCCGCATAGACAAGAACAATTGCGGCGCAAAGGCAGACCGCAAGCCAGGGGGAGGATCGGCTTGACATTTCTTGCATCGGTGCTGCGGGGCATAAACATGATCAACCGCACGGTTGGCAGTGTTTTCGCCTGGCTGAGCGTGGCGATCGTGATCGTGTGCTTCTGGGTGGTGGTGGAGCGGTACATCTTTTCGTCTACCCGCCTGTGGATGCAGGATCTTTATGTCTGGCTGAACGGCGCGATGTTCACCACCGTGGCCGGCTTTGCGCTGTTGCGCGAGGATCATGTGCGGGTGGATATTTTCTATCGCCCCGCGACCGCCCGCGCCAAGGCCATCGCCGATCTGATCGGCACGACGGTTTTCCTGTTGCCGTTCACCATTGTGGTTTTCGTCTACAGCCTTGAATTCGTGCGGCGATCCTGGCGATACGCCGAAAACTCGGCCAATATCGGCGGCATGCCGGATCTTTACATCCTGAAATCATTCATCCTTGTGTTCGCGGTTCTGGTGGGCATTCAGGGGGTGGCGATGGCGATCAGGTCGGTGCTGGTCCTGGCCGGGCGCGGCGATCTGGTGCCCGCGCCCTATCGCTTTGAACCGAGAACGGAGTGACCGGCATGGATCCCGTATTTGTGGGCGAGGTCCTGGCCGGGCTGATGTTTTTCGGGGTGATCGGCATGCTGTTGCTGGGTTATCCGGTGGCCTTCACCCTGGCCGGCACGTCGCTTTTGTTTGCGCTGGCCGGGTGGCAATTGGGCGCGTTCGACCCCACGAACCTGTCGGCGATTGCCGGGCGCTATACCGGGTTCATGACCAATGAGGTGCTGGTGGCGGTGCCGCTTTTCATCTTCATGGGGGTGATGCTGGAACGGTCGGGCATTGCCGAGCAATTGCTTCTGACCATGGGCAGGCTGTTTGGCCGGGTGCGCGGCGGCCTTGGGTTTTCGGTGATCATCGTGGGGGCGCTGCTGGCGGCATCGACGGGGGTGGTCGGGGCCACGGTGGTGACGATGGGGCTGATTTCGCTGCCCGCGATGATCCGGTCGGGCTATAGCCCGTCGCTGGCATCGGGGGTGATCTGCGCTTCGGGCACGCTGGGGCAGATCATTCCGCCTTCGACCGTGCTGATCTTCATGGGCGACATGCTGGCGGGCATCAATGCGCAGGTGCAGATGGCCAAGGGCAATTTCGCCCCCTCGCCGGTATCGGTGGGCGATCTGTTCGCGGGGGCGTTCATTCCGGGGTTCCTGCTGGTGCTGCTTTACATGGCCTATGTGGCCTTCAAGGCGATCACCGATCCCGAAAGCTGCCCGGCGACGCCGGTTCCCGCCGCGGAACGTGCCGGCCTGCCGCGCGAGGTGATGACGGCGCTGGTGCCGCCGCTCTTGTTGATCATTTCGGTGCTTGGATCGATCCTGGGCGGCATCGCCACGCCCACCGAGGCGGCATCGGTGGGCGCGGTGGGGGCGACGCTGCTGTCGGCGCTGCGCTGGAAGCTGTCGCTGTCGGTGCTACGGCAGGTGGCGGTCAGCACCGCCTCGATCACCTCGATGGTGTTCGTGATCCTGATGGGCGCGTCGGTGTTTTCGATCGTGTTCCGGCAGATGGGCGGCGACAACCTGGTGCATGAGGTGCTGACCAGCCTGCCCGGCGGCCTCACCACGGCGGTGGTGATCGTGATGGCGGTGATGTTCGTGCTGGGCTTTATCCTGGACACGTTCGAGATCATCTTCATCATCATTCCGATCACGGCACCGGTCTTGCTGAACCTTGGGCTTGATCCGATCTGGCTGGGGGTGATGGTGGGGATGAACCTGCAAACCTCGTTCCTGACGCCGCCATTCGGTTTTGCGCTGTTCTATCTGCGCGGGGTTGCGCCGCCGTCGCTGTCGACAGGCGCCATCTATCGCGGGGTAGCGCCGCTGGTTCTGTTGCAGATCCTGGCGATGGCCACCTTGTTCGTGTTTCCCGAACTTGTCACATGGCTGCCAAGCGTGGTGCGCTGAGGCGCAACACCGACGCCCCTCGGCGGTTATGACGCTGGGTCCAGCCTGCGGGATCAAGCCCCGTGACCGGCGCGCCCACGGCGGGCGCAAGCTGCGTATTTGTTCCAAGATGAAGGGGGAAAGCGTTTTCTTGTGCCGACTTGGGCGCGCGGATCGGCTGGATCTGGTGGAGGCGGGATCTGGTGGAGTCGAGGGGGATCGAACCCCTGACCTCGTCATTGCGAACGACGCGCTCTCCCAACTGAGCTACGACCCCATGGGCGCGGTGTTTCGCGCATCGGTGCGGGGAAGTCAAGCGGATGGCGCGCTGCGGGATGCAGGAATTCGTACCCCCGGATGCCGATGAGCGCGGATTTCAGCCGTCGGGTTCACCCCCCTGACCGGCGCGCGCAGGGCGGGCGCGGGAGATGAGTATTTTTTTCGAGAGGATGGGAAAGAGCGGTTTTTTGTGCGGTCAGGGTGAGGGTCTGGTTGCGCGCAACACCCGCCGGATAGCGGCCGGGAAGCCCGGTTCAGATCAGTGAGGTCACCCACAGGATCGTCGCATCCTCATCGCTGAGGGATATGACGTTATGGCCCATGGTGGCGTCATAATAGGCGCTGTCGCCGCGGCGCATGTCGGCCGGTTCGTAGAATTCGGTGTAAAGCCGGATGGCGCCGGTCAGCACATACAGGAATTCCTCGCCCTCGTGGCGCACCCAGCCGTCGAATTCGGCGATGTCGCGGGCGCGGATGCGGGCGCGGTAGGGCAGCATCTGCTTGCGTGTCAGGCCCGAGGCCAGCAATTCGTGTTCATAGGTCACGGTGGCCTGTGGCTGCCCGGTGCCCGCGCGGGTCAGCGCCATGCGCCCGTTGGCCTGCGGGCGCGCGGCGGGGGTGAAAAGCTGCGGCACCGAGATGGCAAGCCCGGTTGCCAGCTTTTTCAGTGCCTCGTAGGTGGGCGACATCTGGCCGTTCTCGATCTTGGAGAGGGTAGAACGCGCCAGCCCGGCATGGGCGGCGGCCTGTTCCAGCGTCCAGCCATGCGCCTTGCGCAATTCGCGCACCCGCGCGCCAAGGTTCAGCGGCTCTGGCGCGGCCTCGTGCCCGGTCTCGCGGGCGATGCGGATGATGCGGGTCTGATCGCGGGTCTGATCGTTGTCGGCCATGGCGGGGCTTTTGCGACAATTCGCGCGGGCTTGCAACCGCGCACGCGCGGGGGTAGCCATCCGGGATGCTTTCGATCTTTGATGGCGGTGCGCCGCCTGCCTGTCCGTCGCCCTACAACCTTGCCGCGGATGTGCTGTCGGGGGCAGCCGCGCATCCCGACAAGCCGGCGCTGGTGGTCATGCATCCCGACCGGGCCGAAAGCTGGACCCATGCCGGGTTGGAGGCCGCGGTGCGCGCCACCGGCGGCGCGCTCTTGGCCATGGGCCTGTGCCCCGGCGACAGGGTGCTGATGCGGCTGGGAAATTCGGTGGATTTTCCGATCCTGTTTCTGGGGGCGATCGCGGCCGGGCTGGTTCCGGTGCCGACATCGGCGCAACTGACCGCGCCAGAGGTGACGCGCATGGCCGCGATCGTGACACCGGCGCTGGTGGTGGCCGCACCCGGTGTTGCCCTGCCCGATGCGCCCGGTTGCAGGGTGGTTGCGGCCGCAGATCTGGCGGTCGCGCGGCGCGGCGCGGTGCCGTGTACTTACGCCATGGGGGCGCCCGACCGGCTGGCCTATCTCATCTTCACCTCGGGCACCTCGGGGGCGGCGCGGGCGGTGATGCACGCCCACCGCGCGGTGCGCGCCCGGCGGATGATGTGGCGGGGATGGTACGATCTGCGCCCCGATGACCGGCTGATGCACGCCGGGGCCTTCAACTGGACCTATACGCTGGGCACCGGGTTGCTTGACCCCTGGGCAGCGGGTGCGACCGCGCTGATCCCCGGCACGGGTGTGGGGATTGACCGGCTGGCCGGGATGCTGCGCGATCACCGGGCAACGATCCTGGCCGCAGCCCCTGGCGTCTTTCGGCAGATGCTGCGCGGGTGCGCAGCGCCGGAGCTGCCCGCGCTGCGCCACGCCCTTTCGGCGGGCGAGGCGCTGCCCCGATCGATCCGCGATGCCTGGCAGGCCGCCACCGGCACCGCCATGCACGAGGCGCTGGGCCTGTCGGAATGTTCGACCTTCCTGTCGGGATCGCCCGCGCGCCCGGCCCCCGACGGCACCTGCGGCTATCCGCAGCCGGGGCGGCGCATCGCGGTGCTGGATGCGGGCGGCGCGCCGGTGCCGCGCGGCGCCGCTGGCACGCTGGCCATCCACCGGTCTGATCCGGGGCTGTTTCTGGGCTATTTTGGCGATGAGGCGGAAACAAACGCCAAATTCACCGGCGATTGGTTCCTGACGGGCGACACCGTGACCATGGCCGCAGACGGCGCCATCCGGTATATGGGCCGCAATGACGACATGATGAATGCCGGCGGCTTCCGGGTATCGCCCATCGATGTCGAGGCGGTTCTGACCAGCCATCCGGCCATCGCCGAATGCGCGGTGACCGAAATCCGGGTCAAGGCCGACGCGACGGTGATCGCGGCCTTTTATGTGGCCGCAGCGCCCATAGATGATCAGGAACTGGAAAGTTTTGCAGCCGCGCGCCTGGCCCGGTACAAACAACCCCGGATCTACCGCGCCGTCACCGCGATTCCCCGGAATGCGAACGGCAAGATAAACCGCAGAATCCTGCGCGAAACCCACGAGGCCCACGATGATCAAGCTTGATATCCTCTCCGATCCGATCTGCCCCTGGTGCTATATCGGAAAGGCGCATCTTGACCGGGCGCTGGCCGCGCATCCCGATCACCCGTTCATCATCGAATGGCACCCGTTCCAGTTGAACCCCGACATGCCGCCCGAAGGGATGGACCGGCGCGATTACCTGGAAGCGAAATTCGGCGGCAAGGCCAATGCCGCCAAGGTCTACGGCCGGATCGGGGATGCGGCCCGCGCCGCAGGCCTCAACATCGATTTCAGCCTGATGCAGCGCACGCCCAACACCATCAACGCCCATCGCCTGATCCATTGGGCCGGGCTGGAAGGGTTGCAAACCCCGGTGGTGACGGGCCTTTTCAAGGCCTATTTCGAAGAGGGCCGCGATATCGGCGATACCGAGGTTCTGGTGGCGATCGCAACCGGGGCCGGGCTTGACGGGGCGATGGTGCGCACGCTTCTGGCGGGCGAGGCCGATAGCGAAGATATCCGCGCCCGCGACGCCCACGCCCGCAATCGCGGCGTCAGCGGCGTGCCCACCTTCATTCTGGCCAGCCAGCATGTGCTGACCGGCGCCCAGCCGCCCGAGGTCTGGGGCCAGGTCATCGACCAGATCGCCGCGCAGCTTGAACAGCCGCAAGATAGCGCCCGGACGGCAACCAGACTGCCGGCCAGACTGCCGGCCAGACTGCGGAACGGTGACGGCACCCTTGACCGGAACCACTCCCCCCAAACCCGCCCCGGTCGCCCGCCCGGCGCTGGCCTTTGGCGAATTCGTCACCATGATGGCCCTCTTGATGTCGCTGATGGCGCTGTCCATCGACGCGATGTTGCCCGCGCTGCCCGAGATCGCCCGCGACGTGACGCCTGCCGCGCCCAATCTGGCGCAACTGGTGATCCCGTTCTTCCTGCTGGGGGTCGGGCTGGGCACGATTTTGATGGGGCCCCTGTCGGATACGTTCGGGCGCAAGCCGGTGATCGTTCTGGGCGTCGGGATCTATATCGCCGCATCGCTGCTGGCCTCGGCATCGCAAGGGCTGGGAATGCTGTTGCTGGCGCGGGTGCTGGAAGGGGTGGGCATTGCCGCCCCCCGCATCGCCGGGATCGCGCTGGTGCGCGATATCTATGCGGGGCGGCGCATGGCGCAGGTCATGTCAATCGTGATGACCATCTTCATCGTGGTGCCGGCGGCGGCGCCGTTTCTGGGCCAGGGGGTGATCTGGCTGGCGGGGTGGCGCGCGGTGTTCCTGGCCTTTGTGGTGATCGGCACGCTGGCGCTTTTGTGGCTGGGGCTGCGCCAGCCCGAAACCCTGCCCGCGGCGCGGCGCCGGGCGTTCCGCCCAAGGGACATCATCGCCGCCGCGCGCGAAGTGCTCAGCAACCGCCTGGTGCTGTTGTACATGGCCGCGCTCAGCCTTGGGTTTGGGCAGATGTTCGGGTTGCTCTCGACGGCACAGCCCATCTATGACGTCGTGTTCAACCGGGCCACCAGCTTTCCGGCCTGGTTCGCGCTGATGGCGCTGATCGCGGGCACGGCCGGGCTGGTGAATGCGGCGTTCGTGATGCGGCTGGGCATGCGCCGGATCGTGGCCGCGGCCTTTACCGCGCAAAGCCTGATATCGGGGGTCATGGTACTGGCCTGGGGCGGCGGGTTGGTGCCGACCGACATCGGCTTTGCGGTGTTCTTTGCGTGGTCTACCAGCGTGTTCTTCATGGCGGGCGTGGTCTTTGGCAATCTCAACGCGCTTTGCCTTGAACCGCTTGGCCATATCGCCGGGGTCGCGGCCTCGATCGTGGGGGCGGTATCGACCACCTGCGCGGTGCTTGTCTCCATCCCGATCGGCCTGGCCTTCGATGGCACCCCCTTTCCCTTGATGATCAGCATATTCATCTGTTCCTCTGTGGCGATGTTGGTGATGCGGGCAACGCGGCGCGCTGAAACATCCTTCCCGAAGGGGTGATTTGCATGCGGGCCGGGGGCTCTTAATCCTTTGGCCGTCACTCAAGCAAAGGAATGCACCATGTTGCTACCTCGCACCAGAACCCCCGATCTCGACTTGCCGCTGGTTGGCGGCGGCCGGTTCAAACTGTCGGCCGAAACCAACACGCGCGGCACGCTGGTTGTCGCGTATCGCGGCCTGCATTGCCCGATCTGCGCGGGCTACCTCAAGGAACTCGATCGGCTGACCCCCGACTTCAACGAACGCGGCGTCGGCACCTTCGCCTTCAGCTCTGACGGGGCCGAACGCGCCGAGGAAATGGCGAAAAAGGTCGATGGCAGCCACCTGCGCCTGGGCTATGATTTCCCGCTGAGCGCCGCGCGCGACTGGAACCTGTGGCTGTCAACGGGTATCGGCAAAACCGGCGCGGGCGTCGAGGAACCCGATATCTTCATCGAACCGGGCCTTTACATGATCAACGCCGACCAGACGCTCTATTTCGCCTCGGTGCAAACCATGCCCTTCGTGCGGCCGGGCTTTGCCGATCTGCTGAAAGCGCTTGATTACGTGATTTCCAAGAACTACCCCGCACGCGGCGAATACGCGGGCGATCTCTGATCCCTGCAACGCAGCAGGGGGGAAGGCCAGAACCTTCCCCCATCCTCTCGACCCAAATACTCCCGCGCGGAGCGCTCCCGCACCCGCCACCAGCGCCAGACCGGGCTATTTCGCGCCAGCCTTTGCGCCCGCCTCGGCCTTCTCGGCCAGATCGCGGGCGATGGCATAGGCGCCGCGCACCTTTTCCTTGTCACTTGACCAGTCGCGCCGCACGACGATCTTGTTGTCGCGCACCTTGGCCAGCCCGTTTTCGGCATGCAGAAATTCCACCAGCCCGGCGGGATTGGCGAATTTGTCGTTATGAAACTGCACCGTCGCCCCTTTCGGCCCGCCGTCAAGCCGCGCGATGCCCGCGCGTTTGCACATCGCCTTGATGCGGATCACGGTCAGCAGCGTGTTCACCTCGCGCGGGACGGGGCCGAAACGGTCGATCAGTTCCGCCGCAAACCCTTCCAGTTCCACCCGCGTCGTCAGGTGCGACAGGCGACGATAAAGGCCCAGCCGCACATCCAGATCGGGCACATAGCCTTCCGGGATCAGCACCGGCAGGCCAAGGTTGATCGCGGGCGCCCAGTGTTCGTCGCCCGCATCCAGCCCCGCCACCTCGCCCGATTTGATCTTGGCGATCGTCTCTTCCAGAAGCTGCTGATAAAGTTCGTATCCCACCTCGCGGATATGGCCCGATTGTTCCTCGCCGACCAGATTGCCCGCCCCGCGCAGATCCATATCCTGCGCCGCCAGCGAAAACCCGGCGCCAAGGCTGTCAAGGCTGCCCAAAAGCCGCAGCCGCTTGGCCGCCGCGGGCGTCAGCACCGCGCGGGGTTTGGTGGTCAGGAAACAATAGGCGCGGGTCTTGGCGCGGCCCACCCGGCCGCGGATCTGATAAAGCTGGCTTAGCCCGAACATATCGGCGCGGTGCACGATCATCGTGTTCGCGGTCGGAATATCCAGACCGGATTCAACGATGGAGGTGGACAGCAGCACATCATATTTGCCGTCGTAAAAGGCGTTCATCCGGTCATCGAGCGTGCCCGCCGCCATCTGCCCATGCGCCAGCACATAACTGACCTCTGGCACCTGATCGCGCAGGAAATCCTCTATCTCGGGCAGATCGGCAATGCGGGGCGCCACGATGAACGATTGCCCGCCCCGGTAATGTTCGCGCAACAGCGCCTCGCGCAGCGTCAGCGTGTCCCATTCCGACACATAGGTGCGGATCGCCAGCCGGTCGACGGGCGGGGTGCCGATGATCGACAGATCCCGCACCCCGGTCAGCGACATCTGCAGCGTGCGCGGAATCGGTGTCGCGGTCAGCGTCAGCACATGGATTTCCGAGCGCAGATCCTTCAGCCGTTCCTTGTGGGAAACGCCGAAATGCTGTTCCTCGTCGATGATCAAAAGGCCGAGGTTCCGGAACTTCACCCCCTTGGCCAAAAGCGCATGGGTTCCGATGCAGATATCGACCGTGCCATCGGCCAGCCCCGCGCGCGTGTCCGCCGCCGCCTTGGCCGACACGAACCGCGACAGGGGCCGCAGTTGCAGCGGCAACCCGCGAAACCGTTCCTTGAAACTTTGATAATGCTGGCGCGCCAGCAGGGTTGTGGGTGCGATCACCGCCACCTGTTGGCCCGCCATCGCCGCCACGAAAGCCGCGCGCATCGCCACTTCGGTCTTGCCAAAGCCCACATCGCCCACGATCAGCCGATCCATCGGTCGGCCTGATCCCAGATCACCCAGCACATCGGCGATCGCCGTCAACTGATCATCGGTTTCCTGAAACGGAAAGCGGGCGCAAAACGCATCCCACAGCCCGGCGGGCGGCTCGATGATCGGGGCGTGGCGCAACTGCCGTTCGGCGGCGATGCGAATGAGCTTGTCGGCGATTTCGCGGATACGTTCCTTCAGCCGCGCCTTGCGCGCCTGCCAGGCGCCGCCGCCAAGCTTGTCAAGCAGCCCCTCTTCATGGCCGAAACGCGACAGAAGCTCGATGTTTTCCACCGGCAGATACAGCCGGTCGCCCCCCGCATATTCCAGCGCGATACATTCATGCGGCGCGCCCATCGCGGTGATGGTTTCCAGCCCGGTATAGCGCCCGACCCCGTGATCGACATGCACGATCAGATCGCCGGGCGACAGGCTTTGCGCCTCTGTCAGGAAATTCTCGGCCTTGCGGCGTTTTTTCGGGGCGCGGATCAGCCGGTCGCCCAGCACGTCCTGTTCGGATATCACCACCAGCCCCGGCCCGGTGAACCCGTGTTCCAGCGCCCAGACCGTCAGAAAAAGCCCGCCCTTGCCCTGGGGCACGTCGCGGATATCGGTGATCGGCACCGCCCCTTCGACCCCCTCATCGGCGATCAGCCCCGACAGGCGTTCGCGCGCGCCTTCGGAATAGCTGGCAATCACCACCTGCCCGCTTTGCCGCATCGCCTTGATGTGACCGGCCAGTGCCCCGAACAGGCTGACGTTTTCCAACTGCCGCTCGGGCGCGAAATTGCGGCCGATCCGCCCGCCCGCATCCAGCACCCCCAAACCGGGGCTTTGCGGCAGCGGCGAAAGCTGCACCACGCGGCTGTCGGCCAGCGCCGCCTGCCATCCGGCATCGTCAAGATACAGCAGGTCCGGCGCGCAGGGTTTGTAAACCGAATCGAGCCGCCCCCTGGCGCCCATCGCCTCGCGCCGGTTCTCATATTGGTCGGCGATCCCGTCCCAACGCGCCAGCCGCGCGGGCGTGACCTGATCGTCCAGCATCACCGACGCGCCCGGCAGATAGTCGAATATCGTTTCCAGCCGGTCGTGAAAGAACGGCAGCCAATGTTCCATGCCCTGATGCTTGCGCCCGGCGCTGACCGCCTCGTAAAGCGGATCGTCGCTGCCCGCGGCGCCAAATTCCACCCGGTAATTCTGCCGGAACCGGGTGATTGCCGCCTCGTCCAGGATCACCTCTGACACCGGCGCAAGGTCTACGCGGTCCAGCTTTTGAATGGTGCGCTGCGTGCCGGGATCAAAGCGCCGCGCCCCGTCCAGCACATCGCCAAAGAAATCCAGCCGCACCGGCCCGCCATCTCCGGGGGGAAAGATGTCGATGATGCCGCCGCGCACCGCGAAATCGCCGGGTTCCGTTACGGTCGGCGATTGCGAAAAGCCCATGCGCACCAGAAAGGCGCGCAGATCGTCGCCGTTCACCCGGCTGCCCACCCGCGCGCTGAACGCGGCATCGCGGATCACCGCGCGCGCGGGAAGGCGCTGCATGGCCGCGCCAAGCGTGGTCAGCAGGATGAAGGGCACCGGCACCCCATGCGCCAGCGCCGCCAGCGTCGCCATGCGCAGCGCCGAGACCTGCGGATTGGGCGACACCCGATCGTAAGCCAGGCAATCCCAGGCCGGAAACGACAGAACCACCGCATCCGGCGCAAAGAAGGCCAGCGCGGTGCGCATCGCCTCCAGCCGCTTGTCGTCGCGCGCGACATGCACCACGGGCTTGCCCCGCGCCGCAAGTTCGCGCGCGATCAGCCGCGCGTCAAATCCCTCGGGCGCGCCGCCCAGCGTGATGCGTTCAGATCCTGCCATGGCGCCGACCTACCCTGCCGGGCGGCGGTGTCAACCACCCAGAACACCGATATTCATGTTCTGCCACATGCCCCAAAGCGCCGTGACGAAAATCGCGATCATGCCGATGACCTGCGTGACGAACCGCTGCTGTGTCAACCGCCGCCGCAGATCGGCCCCGGAAAGATCCCGGTCGTGGATCTGATGCGCCGCCCGCAGGCTGAGCAGCCAAACGATCCCGACCGGAAACGCCAGCAAGAACACCGCCTGCGCGATTTCCACGTCGTACCAGAACCCCAGCATCGCCAGCGCCGACAATACCGCACACGCCAAACCCGCCCCGATGATCCCCGACACCGCCCCGATATAGAGCAACCGGTTGACATAGATGCGCACCAGAACCTCCAGATCCTGCTGCATCCGATCGTTGCCGCGCCGCGCCCGCGTCACCATGTCAAAGGGAACCCCCAGCACCCAATGGCTGGTCGTCGACCATGTGACCGCAAGCGCGATCCAGTACCACAGATTGGAAAATGACCGCATGTCGATCAGCTCGAAAACATTATCGTACCAGCTCACGCCCAAACCCCCGTCGCAGCCCCTGCGACCGGCACCAAACCGCCAGTCGATCACCTTGCGCAAAATCTGCCGCACCCTATCCAAGGCCCACGGGAATTCCTAGCCTTGAGGTGCGGCGCAATCCATGCCACCACCGAGGCAGCCAGACCAAGGACACGCGCGATGCATCCCACCCTTGCCCCCTATCCCGCCAGCCGCCCGCGCCGCCTGCGGCGCACCAACGCCCTGCGCGGCCTGACACGGGAAACCACGCTGACGGCGGATGATTTCATCTGGCCGGTGTTCATCCGCGAAGGTAACGATACCGAAGACCCCATCGCCTCGATGCCCGGTGTCGCGCGGCTCTCGCTCGACCGGCTGCTGGTGCGCGCCCATGAGGCGGCGGACCTGGGCATCCCGGCGATCTGCCTCTTTCCCTATACCGAACAACACCTGCGCACCGAAGAATGCGCCGAGGCCTGGAACCCCGAAAACCTGACCAACCGCGCCATCCGCCTGCTCAAGGCCGAACTGCCCGATCTGGCGGTGATGACCGATGTCGCGCTCGATCCCTATAACATCAACGGCCATGACGGGTTGGTGCGCGACGGCGTGATCCTGAATGACGAAACCATCGAGGCGCTGGTGAAGATGACGCTGGCGCAGGCAGAGGCGGGCGCCGATATCATCGGCCCTTCCGACATGATGGACGGGCGCATCGGCGCCATGCGCGGCGCGCTGGAGGCGGCGGGCTTTCAGGATGTGGCCATCCTGTCCTACGCCGCCAAATACGCCTCGGGGTTTTACGGCCCGTTTCGCGATGCGGTGGGGGCCTCGGGCCGGTTGGTGGGCGACAAGAAAACCTACCAGATGGATCCGGGCAATTCCGACGAGGCGCTGCGCCTTGTCGCGCGCGACCTCTCGGAAGGCGCCGATATGGTGATGGTCAAACCCGGAATGCCCTATCTCGACATCTGCCGCCGCGTCAAAGACCAGTTCGGCGCGCCGACCTATGCCTACCAGGTGTCGGGCGAATACGCGATGCTGCGCGGCGCTGCCGATCAGGGTTGGCTCGACGGGCCGCGCGTGATGCTGGAAAGCCTGACGTGCTTCAAACGCGCGGGCTGCGACGGGATCCTGACCTATTTCGCCATCGAGGCCGCGCGCGCCCTGCGTTCCGGGGCGATCTGATGGCCCTGCATCCCGCGTCCCCCCTTCATCTTGGCCCAAATACGCCCGCCGGAGGCGTCCGCACCCTCCGCCATTCCAACATACCGGCAAAAGCGCCATGACCGACCCCCTCCATATCCTCGGCGGCGGCCTTGCCGGGTCCGAAGCGGCATGGCAGGCCGCCGAAGCCGGGCACAGGGTGATCCTGCACGAGATGCGCCCAGAGGTGGCCACCTTCGCGCATCAAACCGGCGATCTGGCGGAAATGGTCTGCTCCAACTCCTTTCGGTCCGATGACAGCGACCGCAACGCCGTGGGGCTTTTGCATTGGGAAATGCGGGCTGCGGGCGGGCTGATCATGGCCATGGCCGATGCGCATGCCCTGCCCGCGGGCGGCGCGCTGGCGGTGGACCGGGGCGCGTTTTCGGCCGCCGTCACCGAACGGCTGCACGCCCACCCGCTGATCAGCATAGAGCACGGCGAGGTTACGGCCCTGCCCGACTCCGGCCACTGGATCATCGCCACCGGCCCGCTGACCTCGCCCGCGCTGGCCGAAGCGATCCGCAAAGCGACGGGGGCCGAGGCGCTGGCGTTCTTCGATGCCATCGCCCCCATCGTCCATACCGACAGTATCGACATGACCAAGGTCTGGGCGCAATCGCGCTATGACAAGGGCGAAACGGAAGCAGAGCGCACCGCCTATCTCAACTGCCCGATGGACCGCGACGAATACGAGGCCTTCATCGACGCGCTGCTCGCCGCCGAGAAAACCCAGTTCCACGAAGGCGAAACCGCGGGCTATTTCGACGGCTGCCTGCCGATCGAGGTGATGGCCGAACGCGGCCGCGAAACCCTGCGGTTTGGCCCGATGAAACCGGTGGGCCTGACCAATGCCCACGCGCCCGATGTCAAGGCTTACGCAGTGGTGCAGTTGCGCCGCGACAATGCGCTGGGCACGCTTTACAACATCGTCGGCTTCCAGACCAAGATGAAGTATGGCGCGCAAGCAACTGTTTTCAGGATGATTCCAGGGCTGGAAAACGCCGCCTTCGCCCGGCTGGGCGGCATCCACCGCAACACGTTTATCAATTCGCCCACGCTGCTTGACGATCAGCTGCGGCTGAAATCACGCCCCCATATCCGCTTTGCGGGCCAGATTACGGGCGTCGAGGGCTATGTGGAAAGTGCGGCCATGGGCCTATTGGCCGCCCGCCTTGCGGTGGCGGAAATCCGCGGCACGCCCCTGGCCGCGCCACCGCCTGAAACGGCGATGGGCGCGCTCGTTCACCACATCACCGGCGGGGCCGATGCGAAAACCTTTCAGCCGATGAACGTGAATTTCGGGCTCTTTCCCCCGATTGACGCCAAGGGCGGGCGGCGCGGGCGCAAGGATCGTTACCTCGCCTATACCGAACGCGCGAAAGCCGCTTTCCTTACCTGGCTGGAACAGGCCGCGCGGGATGCCGCCTGAGTATCGCACCCGCTTTGCCCCCTCGCCCACCGGGCCGCTGCATCTGGGCCACGCCTTTTCAGCGCTGACCGCCTGGGGGCGGGCGCAGGCGGCGGGCGGCACCTGCCTGCTGCGGATCGAGGATATCGACACCGCCCGCTGCAAACCCGAATGGGAGGCGGATATCTTCACCGATCTGACCTGGCTGGGGCTGGACTGGCCGCGCCCGGTCTGGCGGCAATCCGAACGCCGCGCGGCCTATGGTGCAACGCTTGACCGGCTGATCGCGCTGGGCCTTTGCTATCCCTGCCGCTGCACCCGGTCCGATATCCGCGCGGCACTCTCCGCCCCGCAGGAAGGGGCCGCCATCGGCCCCGACGGGCCGGTCTATCCCGGCACCTGCCGCAGCCGCGCGATGTCGGATGCCGGGCCGAATGACGCCATCCGCCTGAATATCGCGCGCGCCTGCGATCTGGCCCGCGCCGATCCGGCGTTCCTGGAAACCGGGCCGAATGCCGGGCGTCACACGGCACGCCGCGCGCCCCTGATCCATACCATCGGCGATGTGGTGCTGGCGCGGCGCGATATCGGCACCTCTTACCATATCGCCGTGGTCACCGATGACGCCGCGCAGGCCATCACCGAGGTGGTG
>JACIYW010000038.1 GCA_014359745.1 Paracoccaceae bacterium
AATTCAGGCGATAGAGCGGCGGATCGTGCGCTATTTTTCCGCCGTGATCCACCAGATCAACCCCGATCTGGACCGCGACCGCCCGCTGCTGATGCCGGTCACCATGTCGCTGTTTGGCATGATGAACTGGGTCTACATGTGGTTCCGCGAAGGCGGCCCGATCAGCCGCGACGATTACGCCGATGTGGCGACGACCCTGATCCTGGAGGGGGTCAAGGCGGTTCGGTAAGCCGCGCCCGGCGCGTATCGCGCCTCACTCACATCCGCAGCCTGACCGCACAAGAAACCTCTCTTTCCCATCCTCTCGAAAAAAATACTCACTTCCCGCGCCCGCCGTGCGCGCGCCGGTCAAGGGTATGACACCAACTGACCGCCCCCCTACCGCGTCTTGGCGACCATCGTCAGCACATCATATTGCGCGACCACGTCGCCGCGCTGGTTGGTGACCTGGGAATCCCAGCGCACTTCGCCGTGGTCGGCGCCTTCGCGGGGGGTGATCTGCTTGCAGGTCAGCCGCACCTTCAGGCTGTCGCCGGGATAGACCGGGGTCAGGAACCGCAGGCCGTCCACCCCGTAATTGGCCAGAACCGGGCCGGGGGCGGGATCGACGAAAAGCCCCGCCGCGAAGGACACCACCAGATAGCCATGCGCCACGCGCCCGCCAAAGAACGGGTTGGCCTTGGCGGCGGCCTCATCGAGATGGGCATAGAAGGTATCGCCGGTGAATTCGGCGAAATGTTCGATATCGGCCATGGTCACGGTGCGTTCGGCGGTGATCAGTTGATCGCCGATCCGCAATTCGGCCAGCGATTTGCGGAACGGATGCGTGCCATCCACCTGCGTATCAGCGCCTTCGGTCCATTGGCCGGTGACGGCGGCGATCAGGCGCGGCGTGCCCTGCACGGCGGTGCGCTGCATGAAATGGCGCACGCTGCGGATGCCGCCCAATTCCTCGCCGCCGCCGGCGCGGCCGGGGCCGCCATGCACGAGGCCCGGCATCGGCGATCCGTGCCCGGTGGAAGATTTGGCGCTGTCGCGGTTGCCGATCATCACCCGGCCATGGAAAGGGGCCATGCCCACCACAACGTCATGCGCCACGGTTGGGTCATTGGTAAAGACCGAGGCCACCAGCGATCCCTTGCCGCGATGGGTGAGCGCCACGGCCTCGGCCACGTCATCATAGGGCATGACGGTGGAAACGGGGCCGAAGGCCTCGACATCATGCACGGCGCGCGCGTCAAGGGGTTTGTCGCAATACAGCACCACGGGGTTGAGGAAGGCGCCTTTCTCGGCGCTGCCCGATATGATGCGCAGATCGTCGGGGTTGCCCGCCACCACCTCGGCTTCAAGCGACAGATCGCGGATGCGCGCGCGCACCTCTGTCACCTGATCAAGGCTTGCCAGCGGGCCCATGCGCGCGCCCGCGTCATGCGGATCGCCCAGCGCCACCTTGCCCAGCCGTTCACCCAGCGCCGCGATCAGCGCCTGAACATGGGCGCGCGGCGCCATGACGCGGCGGATGGCGGTGCATTTCTGCCCGGCCTTCACCGTCATCTCGCGCGCCACCTCGCGCACGAACAGATCGAATTCGGGCGTGCCCGGCCCGGCGTCGGGGCCAAGCACGGCGGCGTTCAGGCTGTCCGCCTCCATGGTGAAGCGCACCGAATTCTCGATGATCGCGGGGCTGGTTTTCAACATCCGGCCGGTCGCCGCCGATCCGGTGAAGGTGACGACATCCTGACAGGTGACATGATCCAGAAGATCGCCGGTTGACCCGCAGATCAGTTGCAGCGCGCCCCTGGGCAGGATGCCGGACTCGATAATCCGGCGCACCATCAATTCGGTCAGATAGGCGGTCTGGCTGGCCGGCTTGATCAGCGCGGGCATGCCCCCCAACAGGGTTGGCGCCAGCTTTTCCAGCATCCCCCAGCAGGGAAAGTTGAAGGCGTTGATATGCACCGCCACCCCTTGCAGCGGGGTCAGGATGTGCTGGCCGATGAATGTGCCATCCTTCGACAGGCCTTCGGCCGCGCCCTCGACCAGAAGGCGGGCATTGGGCAATTCGCGCCGCCCGCGCGAACTGTAGGCCATAAGCGTGCCGATGCCGCCTTCGATATCCACCGCCCCGTCGCCGCGCGTGGCGCCGGTGAACAGGCTTTCGGTATAGAATTCTTCCTTGACCTTCATCAGCGCAAGGCCCAGTTCCTTGAGCATCAGGGCGCGTTCGTGGAACGTCATCGCGCGCAGCGCCGGGCCGCCCACCTCGCGGCCATAGGCGAGCGCCGCGGCAAAATCGATCCCGGTCGAATCGATCAGCGCGACCGGATCGCCGGTGGCCGCGGCCAGCAGCGGCACGCCGTCTTTCTGGCCGCGCACCCATTCGCCGCAGACATGGCTTTCAAGGCGGCGCGGCGCGGTCGGGGCTTGGGCGTTCATGGTGTTTCCTTTCAGGTCAGCGACAGGGCGGAAAGATGCCGTTCGACATCCCCTTCCCAGGCGGCAAGCAATGTCTCGTTGGGATTATGGCGTAGGCCAAAGCGGCGCAGCGTGTCATGGCGCGCCGATCCGGCCACGCCAAAGCTGACCGCGACGCGCGGGTGCCAATAGGCGACCGAGGCGCGGGCCTCTGTACGCCCCTCGTCGGTTTCGGCAATGGCGCGCAGCCCTTCGAGGCCAAGTTCGGTATGGCGCGCCTCGCGGGGCGCGATGATGCGGAACTGTTCGGCAAGGGGGCCGTAGGACACGGTCGTCAATTCGCGGATCTGCACGTTGAAGGCCAGGCCCATCAGAACGTTCATCACCACCGCATCGGTCCAGCCCGCCAGCGGGTAATGAAAGACAGACAGCCGCATGTCGCCGCCATGGCGCATGGCGCCCAGATCGGCATCGCGCGCCACCCGCGCACCCCATGGCTGATGCTGGGCATAGCGGCCCATATCGACGCCGAATGTGCCCATGACGTTGAGCACCCGTTCGGCGTGATCGGCCTTTTCCAGCACGATGCGCGCGGCGGCGATGCGCGCCTTGATGCCGGGGGCGTCGTTGATCGCATCGGCAAAGCCTGCCGAGGCGGCCAGTTCGCTATCGACGAATGACGCCATCAGCCGCAGCAATTCGCCCCGGTAGCGCGCGGGCGCGTTGTCGGGCGCGGTCAGCACCCCGCCCTGCGCCAGATAATCCTCTATCGGCATCGTGTCGGTTGTGGGTTCGGTCATTTGCGCCCCCTTGGATGCGTCACTGGTCATAGCTGACCACCAGAGTGTCGGTGAGCGGATAGCACTGGCAGCTCAGCACATAGCCCGCGCGCACCTCGTAATCTTCGAGGGCGTGGTTGGTCAGCATCTCTACCTCGCCCTCCAGCACCTTGGCGCGGCAGGTGGAACAGACCCCCGCCTTGCAGGCATAGGGCGCATCAAGCGTGTTTTCCAGCGCCGCATCCAGCAGGCTTTGCCCGGCCTTCGGCATGCGGAACCGCCGGGTTGCACCGTCAAGCGTCAGGGACACATCGGTGGAATTGTCGCCATCGGCGCCGGTGGTGCGGGCCGGGCGCTGTTTGGCGCGGCCCGGCTGGCCGGAGGCAAAAAGTTCGAACTTGATCTGCGCATCACTCATGCCGTGATCGCGCAAGCTTGCCGCGATGCCCAGCATCATCGGTTCCGGCCCGCAGATGAAGGCGGTATCAATGGCGGGCAGGTCGATCCATGTCCTGAACAGCGCCGCGCATTTTTCCGCATCGACGCGGCCGGTGAACAGATCGATCTCCTGCGTCTCGGCCTCGAGCACATGCAGCAGCGAAAACCGGCCCAGATAGGTGTTTTTCAGATCTTCCAGTTCCTCGCGGAACATGATCGTGTTGATCTGCCGGTTGGCATAGACGAGCGTGAAGCGCGATTTGGGTTCGCGGGCCAGCGTGGTCTTGATGATCGAGAGAAGCGGCGTGATCCCCGAGCCCCCGGCAAAACCAAGGTAGGATTTCGCGGCGGCGGGATCGAGCGGCGTGTGAAACGCGCCCATCGGCGGCATCGCTTCCAGCACCGTGCCGGGCGTCAGTTCCTCATTCGCCCAGGTTGAAAACGCGCCGCCTTCAACCCGCTTGATGCCGACGCGCAGCAAGCCCTCGTCGCGGCCCGCGCAGATCGAATAGGACCGGCGCAGTTCGGTTCCGTCAAAATCGCGCCGAAAGGTCAGGTACTGGCCCTGCGTGAAATCGAAAAGCGCCGCCTCTTCGGGCCGGGGTTTCAGCGTCACGACAACCGCGTCGCGGGTTTCACGGTGCACATCGGCGACTTCGAGCGAATGAAAGCGTGCCATCGGGCCTTACCTCCGCATCCTCAGATGCATTTGAAATAGTCAAAGGGTTCCAGACAGTCGGTGCAGCGATAGCTGGCCTTGCAGGGGGTCGAACCGAACTGGCTGATCTTTTCGGTCTGCGTCGATCCGCAGCGCGGGCAGGCGATGGCAAGGTTGCCGCCGCCCGCCAGCCGGTCCACCCGCGCCGCCAGCCGCCCGTCGGCGGCCGTTCCGTCAATGGGCGGCGCGATGCCGTAGGCGCGCAGCTTTTCGCGGGCTTCGGGCCCGATCCAGTCGGTCGTCCAGGGCGGCGACAGGCGGCGCTCTATCCGCAGATTGTCGATGCCCCTGGCGCGCAGCGCGGTTTCGATATCGAGATTGATGATCGACGTGGCCGGGCAACCCGAATAGGTGGGCGTGACGGTTACGAGCAGCGTCTCGCCCTCCCACACCACATCGCGCACGATGCCCAGATCGGTGATGGAAATCACCGGGATCTCGGGGTCGGGCACCTCGGCCAGCCAGGCCCATATCTGATCGGTATCGGGGCGCATCGCCCTACCAGACCGAATTGGGATAGGCGCGTTGCAGGAACTGCATGTCGGCCAGGATGAACCCCAGGTGTTCGGTATGGCGGCCCTGCTTGCCGCCCTTGTGCACGAATGTGCCGGTGGGCATCTGCAACGTGGCCTCTTCCAGCACCGGGGTTATCCGCGCCAGCCAGCCCGCGCGAAGATCAGCCGGATCGGGGGCGATACCGGCTGCCGCCACCGCCTTGTCAGAGGCATCGGAGACAAAGAATTCGCCCGCATAGGACCATTGATCGTCCAGCGCCGCCTGCATGCGCGCATGGCTTTCTTCGGTGCCATCGCCCAGCCGGATGATCAGATCGGATGACCGTTCCAGGTGATAAGATACTTCCTTGATCGACTTGGCTGCAATCTCGGCCACGCGCGTATCGGTCGATCCCGCCAGCGCCTGCAACAGATCGATGTGAAAGGCGTCAAAGAGGAACTGCCGCATCATCGTGGCGCCAAAATCGCCATTGGGGCGTTCGACCAGCAACAGGTTGCGAAACGCCGCCGCGTCGCGCAGATAGGCCAGAGTGTCGGCGCTGCGCCCCTTGCCCTCGACCTCGGCCGCCAGACCCAGCCAAAGCCGCGTCTGCCCGATCAGATCAAGGGCGGTATTGGCCAGCGCGATATCTTCTTCCAGCACCGGCGCGTGCCCGCACCATTCCGACACCCGGTGCCCCAGGATCAGCGTGGAATCCCCGATCCGCGTCAGCACCTCAACGAGGGCGGCGCGATCGACCGTTTCCGCGCCGGTCATCACATATGCCCCACTTCGTCGGGGATCGGAAAGAAGGTGGGGTGGCGATAGACCTTGTCATTCGACGGCTCGAACAACGGGCCCTTGTCGGAGGGCGACGAGGCGGCGATATCCTGGGATTTCACCACCCAGATGCTGACGCCTTCGTTGCGGCGCGTATAGACATCGCGCGCGTTCAGGATCGCCATTTCCGCATCGGGCGCATGCAGACTGCCGACATGGCGATGGTTGAGGCCGTGCTGGCCACGGATGAACACTTCCCACAGGGGCCATTCGCTGGACATTGGTTTCCTCCCGAAACAGGGCAGATGGGGCGGCGGATCATCCGCAACCCAAGGGATTTATTCGGCGGCCACGCGGCTTGCGGCGCGGCGCCTGGCGGTTTTTTCGGCATGGGCCGTCAGGGCATCGCGAAACCACGCGCCGTCTTCCCAAGCCTTTACCCGCGCGCCCAGACGTTCCTTGTTGCAGGGGCCATTGCCTGCCAGCACATCGAAGAATTCGTCCCAATCGGGCTGCGAATAATCGTATCCGCCCTTTTCCTCGTTCCATTTCAGGTGCTCGTCGGGCACGGTCAGGCCCAGGTATTCCGCCTGCGGCACGGTCTGATCGACGAATTTCTGCCGCAGTTCGTCATTGGTGTTGATCTTGATCTTCCAGGCCATCGACTGCGCGGAATGGACTGAATCCTTGTCGGACGGGCCGAACATCATCAGCGAGGGATACCAGAACCGGTTCAGCGCATCTTGCGCCATCGCCTTTTGTTCCGGCGTGCCGAAGGACATCTTCATCATGATGTCGTAGCCTTGGCGCTGGTGAAAGCTTTCTTCCTTGCAGATGCGCACCATCGCGCGGCTGTAGGGGCCGTAGGATGTTTTCTGCAACGGCACCTGGTTCATGATCGCCGCCCCATCCACGAGCCAGCCCACCGCGCCGATATCGGCCCAGTTCAGCGTGGGATAGTTGAAGATCGAGGAATATTTCATCCGGCCCGTGTGCAGTTTTTCCAGCAGCTCGTCGCGGCTGACGCCCAGGGTTTCGGCGGCGGAATAAAGGTAAAGGCCATGCCCCGCCTCGTCCTGCACCTTGGCCAGAAGGATCGCCTTGCGTTCCAGCGTGGGGGCGCGGGTGATCCAGTTGCCTTCGGGCAGTTGGCCGACGATTTCGGAATGGGCGTGCTGGCCGATCTGGCGGATCAGCGTCTTGCGATAGGCGTCTGGCATCCATTCCTTGGGCTCGATCCGCTCGCCACGGTCGATCCGCTCCTGAAAGGCGCGTTCCTCGGGCGACATTTCACCGGCGCTTTTCACCGCGTCGGTCGTGACCATTTGCGCATACATTTCAAACCCTCCCGTTCAGACACGTTCAAGGATGATCGCGATCCCCTGCCCCACCCCCACGCACATGGTGCAGAGCGCATAACGCCCGCCGCTGCGTTGCAATTGATACACCGCGGTCGTGACCAGCCGCGCGCCGCTCATCCCCAGGGGATGGCCAAGGGCGATGGCGCCGCCGTTGGGGTTCACATGCGCGGCGTCATCGGGCAGGCCCAATTCGCGCAGCACCGCCAGCGATTGCGCGGCGAAAGCCTCGTTCAGCTCGATCACATCCATCTGGTCAAGGCTGAGGCCCGCGCGTTCCAGCACCCGGCGCACCGCCGGGACCGGACCGATGCCCATCACCCG
Source organism: Paracoccaceae bacterium (assembly GCA_014359745.1). Taxonomy (GTDB): domain Bacteria; phylum Pseudomonadota; class Alphaproteobacteria; order Rhodobacterales; family Rhodobacteraceae; genus JACIYW01. Next base: position 7,308 of record JACIYW010000038.1, read on the forward strand.
CGGCTCAACCCCCGCCGCGGCCATGGCCACCACACGCGCGCGCGGCGTCAGCCCCTGCGCCGCCGCCATTTTCCCCGATGCCAGCACCAGCGCCGCCGCCCCGTCATTGACCCCCGAGGCATTGCCCGCCGTCACCGTCAGATCGGGGCCGTTGATACCCTTGAGTTTGGCCAGCTTTTCCATCGTGGTGCCAAGGCGCGGATGTTCATCGCGATCGAACACGACCGGATCGCCCCTTTTCTGCGGCACATGCACCGGCACGATTTCATCCGCGAAAATCCCGCCATCCTGCGCCGCCGCCCAGCGGCCCTGGCTGCGTTCGGCGAAAGCATCCTGATCTTCGCGGCTGATGTTGTAATCGGCGGCCACGTTGTCGGCGGTCTGCGGCATGCTGTCGATGCCGAAACGCGCCTTCATCTTGGGATTGACGAACCGCCAGCCGATGGTGGTGTCATAAACGGCATTCGCGCGTGAGAACGCCGAGTCTGCCTTGGGCATCACAAATGGCGCGCGCGTCATGCTTTCCACGCCGCCCGCGATCACCATCTTGCAATCGCCCGCGCGAATGGCACGCGCGGCCATGCCCACGGCATCCATCCCCGACCCGCAAAGCCGGTTGACCGTGGCGCCCGGCACCCCCACCGGCAGGCCCGCCAAAAGCGCCGCCATCCGGCCCACGTTGCGGTTGTCTTCGCCCGCCTGATTGGCGCAGCCATAGATCAGGTCATCGACCTGCGCCCAATCGACCGAAGGATTGCGTTCCATCAGCGCCACCAGCGGCAGCGCGGCCAGATCGTCGGTCCGAATGGACGCCAACGCGCCACTATAGCGGCCGATCGGTGTGCGCACCGCATCGCAAATGAAAGCGTCGTTCATGCAGGTCTCCTCCGGGGTCATGGCTTGTGCCAATTCATTGACCGTTTGGTCGCTCATACAACAAAAGCGGCACAAGAAACAGCAAAAACTGAAAAACTATGTGCTGCATTTCAAGCTTGGGCCATTATGCGCGCCAAACAGCGAAATCGCAATTCCCCGCTTGATTATCATGTCTCTGGCCATCCGCCCGGCGCGCGGCCAAGGCTGGCAAGGCGGTGCTCTGTTGCCGGTGTGGCGACGGGCAAATGCCCATTGGCATGTTTGAAATGCTTGCCCACATGCGAATCAGCCAGCGGGGACAGGCCCAGATAAAGCCGGGCAAAAACCCCGCGCGCGGTGGCACCGGGCCAATCTGGTGGCAGCGCCGCCTTTGGCAATCCGGGATCGCGCAGCACCGCCGCGCGATAGGCATGCACCAGCGCCAGCCGCGCCACCAGGGCCAGGCGCCCCGAACACGGGGGCACCTGTTCGGCGCCAAGCACCGGAACCAGCGGCGCGAACCGCGCGAGAAATGCAGTATAGGCATCGGCATGCTGCGCCATATCCCAATGGGCGGCGGCAAAACCGGGCAAGCTGGCCGCATCCTGTACCACCTCGGCCCGGAAGGTAAGGCCCTCCACCGCCGCACCAACACGCGGGCGGTCGGGGCCGATGAACACCCCCGGCCCCAGCGGGGCGAAACCGGCGCGGATCAGGCGGTCTTCATCGGCATCCTTGGGGCTGACGATCAGCCAGCCCTGGCCCGTGGGCGGCGGATCGAACAACAGCCGGGCCGCCAGCGAATATTCGGCGCGCGCGTCGGGCGACAGCCGGTAGAAACTGCGCCGCCCGGCGCGTTCCCCGATCAACTGCCCCGCCGCGACCAGACGCGACACCGCCGTGCGGGTCAGCGTTTCGCTGACCCCGACCGCCGCGCAGATATCAATCAGCGTGCCCATCCACAGCACCCCGCCGCGCGGTTCCACGACATCCCCATAGATCGTCACGATAAAAGAGGTGGCCGTCGGCTGAAAATCGGCAAGAACGCCCCCAAGGGCACCGTGCAATCCGGTCAATTGCGCCGTGTGCAGGTTCTGCCCCACGATCGCTACCCCCTCGTCAAACCTCTGGCCCGGTCATTCGCGTTTCCCACCCATAGCGGATTGGCCCCCCCGGTGGAAAGCCACGATGCCGAACGAAAAACCCCGCCCGAACGAAAAACCCCGCCGGGTGTCCCGGCGGGGTGTTGCCTTGCGGGGCGGCACCGGGCAGGTGCCGCGTGGCCTGTGCGCCTTATTCGTCGCGGCTTTCCTGGCCCGGCATGTTGGCGAACGGATCGGCCGGATCGGCATCATCCACCGGGGCGGCAAGGGCGATTGCTGCCTCTGCCTCGGCGCGGCGCGCTTCAAGCACCTTGTGATCGCGGTCGGCGGCGATCTTGCGCATCTTCTTGGTGGCGCCGCCGGTGCCCGCCGGGATCAGGCGCCCGACGATGACGTTTTCCTTCAGCCCGACCAGTTTGTCGCGCTTGCCCATCACCGATGCCTCGGTCAGAACCCGCGTGGTTTCCTGGAAGGACGCGGCCGAGATGAACGACCGGGTTTGCAGGCTGGCCTTGGTGATGCCCAGAAGGATCGGTTCGGCCACGGCCGGGCGCAGGCCAAGGGCATGCGCCTTTTCGTTGACCGCCTCGAGTTCTTCCTTCTCGACATGTTCACCCTTGAGCAGGGTGGTTTCGCCGCTGTCGAGCACCTCGAACTTTTGCAGCATCTGCCGGACGATGACCTCGATGTGCTTGTCGTTGATCTTCACGCCCTGAAGGCGATAGACGTCCTGCACCTCGTCGATCAGATAGTTTGCCAGCGCCTCGATCCCCATGATCCGCAGGATGTCGTGCGGGGCGGGATTGCCATCCATGATATACTCACCCCGTTGCACGAAGTCGCCTTCCTGCACGGGAATGTGTTTGCCCTTGGGCACCATGTATTCAACGGGTGCTAGCGTGTCATCGGTCGGTTCGATGCTGACGCGGCGCTTGTTCTTGTAGTCCTTGCCAAAGCGCACGTAGCCGTCGATTTCGGCGATGATCGCGTGATCCTTGGGACGGCGCGCCTCAAAGAGTTCGGCCACACGCGGCAGACCGCCGGTGATGTCCTTGGTCTTGGCGCCCTCGCGCGGGATCCGGGCCACCACGTCGCCCACCGCGATATCCTGCCCGTCCTCGACCGACAGGATCGCATCGACCGACATCGGATAGCTGATCGGCGCGCCCGCCTCGTTGCGGACCGGCTCGCCGGTTTCGGCGTCCATGATGATGACCTCGGGCTTGAGGTCACTGCCCTTGGGCGCCGACCGCCAGTCGGTCACGATCTTCTGGGTCATGCCGGTGGCATCGTCGGTATCGTCGCGCACCGAGATGCCCGAGACCAGATCGACAAACCGCGCGACCCCGGCCTTTTCGGCGATGATCGGCAGGGTATAGGGATCCCATTCGTAAAGCTTGTCGCCGCGCGCCACGGTCGCGCCATCCCGCACGAACACCTTGGTGCCGTAGGTCAGCTTGTGGCTGGCCCGTTCCACGCCGTTGTCATCCAGAATCGCCACGGACATGGTGCGCCCGACGACGATCTGCTCGCCCGCCGCGTTTTCCAGAATGTTGGCATTGCGGAATTCGACCTTGCCCGCATGGCTTGATTCCTGGAACGACTGCTGGCCGCCCTGCGCGATGCCGCCGATGTGGAAGGTGCGCATCGTCAACTGCGTGCCGGGTTCACCGATGGATTGCGCGGCGATGATGCCCACCGCCTCGCCAGAGTTGACGAGCGTGCCGCGCGCCAGATCGCGCCCATAGCAATAGGCGCAGACGCCTTCGTCTGCCTCGCAGGTCAGCGGCGATCGGATCCTGATCGTCGCCACGGCCGCCGTTTCGATCACATCCGCCATGCGTTCATCGATCAGCGTGTTGCGGGGGAACAGAACCTCGCCGGTTGCCGGATCGATCACATCCTCGGCCACCACGCGGCCCAGAACCCGTTCGCCCAGCGTCGCCATCACCTCACCATCATTCACCGCCGCGGATGCGGTGATGAACTGTTCGGTGCCGCAATCCAGCGCACGCACGATGCAATCCTGCGCCACGTCAACCAGGCGCCGGGTCAGGTAGCCCGAGTTGGCGGTTTTCAGCGCCGTATCGGCCAGACCCTTGCGCGCCCCGTGGGTGGAGTTGAAGTATTCAAGAACGGTCAGACCTTCCTTGAAGTTCGAGATGATCGGCGTTTCGATGATCTCGCCCGACGGTTTGGCCATGAGGCCGCGCATGCCGCCCAACTGCTTCATCTGCGCGGGCGAACCGCGCGCGCCGGAATGCGACATCATGTAGACCGAGTTCGGTTCTTTCTCCGCCCCGTTCTCATCGTAACGCACGGCCGAGATTTCGGCCATCATTTCCGCCGCCACGGCATCGGAACATTTCGACCAGGCATCGACGACCTTGTTGTATTTCTCACCCTGGGTGATCAGGCCGTCCATGTATTGCTGTTCGAATTCCTTCACCTGATCGCGGGTGGCGTTCACGATCGTCCACTTGCTGTCGGGGATCAGCATGTCGTCCTTGCCGAAAGAGATCCCGGCGCGGAACGCCTCGCGAAAGCCCATCGTCATGATCTGATCGCAGAAGATCACCGATTCCTTTTGTCCGCAGTAGCGATAGACGGTGTCGATGACGGTCTGCACGTCTTTCTTGCGCAGCAGGCGGTTGACCAGGTCGAACGGTGCCTTGGCGTTGAGCGGCAGCAGCGCGCCCAGCCGCACCCGGCCCGGTGTGGTTTCATAGCGTTTGACAACCTCGTTGCCCTCATCGTCGATCTGCCTGACCCGCGCGGTGATCTTGGCGTGCAGATGCACCTCGCCTGCCGCAAGCGCATGATCCACCTCGTCGGGATCGGCGAACAACATCCCCTCGCCCTTCATGCCTTCGCGCATCATCGAGGTGTAATAAAGCCCCAGCACCATATCCTGCGACGGCACGATGATCGGGCTGCCGTTGGCGGGCGACAGCACGTTGTTTGTCGACATCATCAGCACGCGGGCTTCAAGCTGCGCCTCAAGGCTCAGCGGGACGTGCACGGCCATCTGGTCGCCGTCGAAATCGGCGTTGAAGGCCGAACAGACCAGCGGGTGCAGCTGAATGGCCTTGCCTTCGATCAGGATCGGTTCAAACGCCTGAATGCCCAGACGGTGCAGCGTCGGCGCGCGGTTGAGCAGAACCGGGTGTTCGCGGATCACCTCATCGAGGATATCCCAGACCTCGGGACGTTCCTTTTCGACCAGTTTCTTGGCCTGCTTGACGGTCGAGGACAGGCCCTTGGCCTCCAGCCGCGAATAGATGAACGGCTTGAACAGCTCCAGCGCCATCTTCTTGGGCAGGCCGCATTGATGCAGTTTCAGTTCCGGCCCGGTCACGATGACCGAACGGCCCGAGAAATCGACGCGCTTGCCCAGAAGGTTCTGGCGGAACCGGCCCTGCTTGCCCTTGAGCATGTCAGAGAGCGATTTCAGCGGCCGCTTGTTGGTGCCGGTGATCACCCGGCCACGACGGCCGTTGTCAAACAGGGCATCCACCGATTCCTGCAACATGCGCTTTTCATTACGCACGATGATGTCGGGCGCGCGCAGCTCGATCAGGCGTTTCAGGCGGTTGTTGCGGTTGATCACCCGGCGGTAAAGATCGTTGAGGTCCGAGGTCGCGAACCGGCCGCCATCCAGCGGCACCAGCGGGCGCAGTTCCGGCGGAATGACCGGCAGAACCGTCATCACCATCCATTCCGGGCGGTTGCCGGATTCAAGGAAATGTTCGACCACCTTCAGCCGCTTGATGATCTTCTTGGGCTTCAACTCGCCCGTGGCTTCCTTGAGTTCCTCGCGCAGGCGTTCGGCGTCGGCCTCAAGGTCGATCGCCGACAGCATCTCGCGGATCGCCTCGGCGCCGATGTTGGCGGTGAAGGCGTCGGCGCCGTATTGATCCTGCGCGTCGAGGAATTCCTCTTCGGTCAGCATCTGGCCATAGGTCAGATCGGTCAGGCCGGGTTCGATCACCACATAGTTCTCGAAATAAAGCACCCGTTCCAGATCGCGCAGTGTCATGTCCAGCATCAGGCCGATGCGCGAGGGCAGCGATTTGAGGAACCAGATATGGGCCACGGGCGAGGCCAGTTCGATATGGCCCATCCGTTCGCGACGCACCTTTTGCAGCGTCACCTCGACGCCGCATTTCTCGCAGACGACGCCGCGATATTTCATGCGCTTGTATTTGCCGCACAGGCATTCGTAATCCTTGATCGGGCCAAAGATACGCGCGCAGAACAGCCCGTCACGTTCGGGCTTGAAGGTGCGGTAGTTGATGGTTTCGGGTTTCTTGATCTCGCCATAAGACCAAGACAGAATCCGTTCCGGGCTGGCGAGGCTGATCTTGATTTCGTCAAAGGTCTTGACGGGGGCAACCGGATTGAACGGGTTGTGGCTGTGGGTAAGTTCCTGGTTCATTGTCAGATCCTTGAATGCGGGCGGGGAAGGATGGGTGCGCAATGAATGCGCACCCTACGGGCACGGGCAGGGTGCGCATTCATTGCGCACCCCTGGCCCGTCACTCATCCTCCTCCGCGTCCAGGAGTTCCATGTTGAGGCCCAGACCCCGGACCTCCTTGACAAGAACGTTGAACGATTCCGGCACGCCGGCCTCGAAATTGTCCTCGCCCTTGACGATGCTCTCGTAAACCTTGGTGCGGCCCGCGACGTCATCGGATTTCACCGTCAGCATCTCTTGCAGGGTGTAGGCGGCACCATAGGCTTCCAGCGCCCAGACCTCCATCTCCCCAAGACGCTGACCGCCGAACTGCGCCTTGCCGCCCAGCGGCTGCTGCGTGACCAGGCTGTAGGGCCCGGTGGAACGGGCGTGCAGCTTGTCATCAACAAGGTGGTGCAGTTTGAGCATGTATTTCACGCCCACCGTCACCGGCCGGGTGAACTTCTCGCCCGTGCGCCCGTCATAGACGACCGACTGACCGGATTCGTTGAACCCCGCGCGGCGCAGCGCGTCGTTGACATCGGGTTCCTTCGCCCCGTCAAAGACCGGCGTCGCGATCGGCACGCCCTTGGTCACGTTCTGCGCGGCCTCCAGGAAGCTTTCCTGATCGCGCCCGGCCAGCGCCGCATCGTAAACCTCGTCGCCATAAGCCAGCTTCATCGCATCGCGCACCGGCGTCATGTCGCCAGAGCGGCGATATTCCTGCAACGCCTCGTCGATCTTGATCCCAAGACCGCGCGCGGCCCAGCCCATATGGGTTTCCAGAATCTGCCCGACGTTCATGCGCGACGGCACACCCAACGGGTTCAGCACCATATCAACGGTCGTGCCATCTTCCAGGAACGGCATGTCTTCTTCGGGCACCACCTTGGATATGACGCCCTTGTTGCCGTGCCGCCCGGCCATCTTGTCGCCCGCTTGCAGCTTGCGCTTTACCGCGACGAACACCTTGACCATCTTCATCACACCCGGCGGCAGATCGTCGCCACGGCGCACTTTTTCCACCTTGTCGTCGAAACGGGCGGTCAGGGCGCGTTTCTGCGCATCGAACTGCGCGTTCAGCGCCTCGACATCCGCGGCCTCGGCTTCGGCCCCCAGCGCCAGTTGCCACCACTGGCCGCGCGACAGCGTGCCCAGCAATTCCTCGGTGATCTCGGAATTCGGCTTGATGCCTTTCGGCCCCTTGACCGCGACCTTGCCAAGGATCAACTGTTTCAGGCGCGCATAGATGTTGCGTTCGAGAATTTCCATCTCGTCGTCGCGGTCACGCGCCAGACGCTCGACTTCCTCGCGTTCGATCTGTAGGGCGCGTTCATCCTTGTCGACGCCGTGCCGGTTGAACACCCGCACCTCGACGATGGTCCCGAACGCCCCCGGCGGCAGCCGCAGCGAGGTATCGCGCACGTCGGATGCCTTTTCGCCGAAGATGGCGCGCAGCAGCTTTTCTTCCGGCGTCATCGGGCTTTCGCCCTTGGGGGTGATCTTGCCCACCAGAATGTCGCCCGGCTGCACCTCGGCCCCGATATAGACGATGCCGGCCTCGTCAAGGTTGCGCAGCGCCTCTTCACCGACGTTGGGGATGTCGCGGGTGATTTCTTCCGGCCCCAGCTTGGTGTCGCGGGCCGCCACCTCGTATTCGTCGATGTGGATCGAGGTATAGACGTCATCTTTGAGGATGCGTTCGGAAATCAGGATCGAGTCCTCATAGTTATAGCCATTCCACGGCATGAACGCGACGATGATGTTGCGGCCAAGGGCCAGTTCGCCCATGTCGGTGCAGGGACCATCGGCGATCACCTCGCCACGTTCGACCGTGTCGCCCACCTTCACAAGCGGGCGCTGGTTGATGCACGAAGACTGGTTCGACCGTTTGAACTTGCGCAGCCGATAGATATCTACCCCCGGTTCGCCCGGATCCAGCAATTCGGTCGCGCGCACCACGATACGTTGCGCATCGACCTGATCGATCACGCCCGAACGGCGCGCCATGATCGCGGCACCGCTGTCACGGGCCACGACCGATTCAATCCCAGTGCCGACAAAAGGCGCATCCGATTGAAGCAAAGGCACCGCCTGGCGCTGCATGTTCGAGCCCATCAGCGCACGGTTGGCGTCATCGTTTTCCAGGAACGGAATAAGCGAGGCGGCCACCGACACAAGCTGTTTCGGCGACACGTCGATCAGATCGACCGCCTCGGCCGGGTTCAGCATGAAATCGCCGCCCTTGCGGGTGGACACCAGTTCGTTTTCAAACCGGCCCTCGGCATCAAGCCGCGCGTTGGCCTGCGCCACGGTGTGGCGCATTTCCTCGGTGGCGGAAATATAGACCACCTCATCGGTGACCTTGCCGTCGATCACCTTGCGATAGGGCGTCTCGATGAACCCGTATTTGTTCACCCGCGCGAAGGTGGCGAGAGAGTTGATCAACCCGATGTTCTGGCCTTCCGGCGTCTCGATCGGGCACATGCGGCCGTAATGGGTGGGATGCACGTCGCGCACCTCGAAGCCCGCACGTTCGCGCGTCAGCCCCCCCGGCCCCAGCGCCGACAGGCGGCGTTTGTGCGTCACTTCCGACAACGGGTTGGTCTGGTCCATGAACTGGCTTAGCTGCGAAGAGCCGAAGAATTCGCGCACCGCCGCCGCCGCTGGCTTGGCGTTGATCAGATCCTGCGGCATCACCGTGTCGATTTCCACCGATGACATGCGTTCCTTGATCGCACGTTCCATGCGCAACAGGCCGACACGATACTGGTTTTCCATCAATTCACCGACCGAGCGCACCCGGCGGTTGCCCAGATGGTCGATATCGTCGATATCCCCCTTGCCATCGCGCAATTCGGTCAGCGCGCGGATACAGGCCACGATATCTTCGCGGCGCAGGGTGCGCAGCGTGTCGGGCGCATCCAGGTTCAGCCGCATGTTCATCTTGACCCGGCCCACGGCCGACAGGTCATAGCGTTCGCTGTCAAAGAACATGGCGTCGAACATGGTGCTTGCCGCCTCGACGGTGGGCGGCTCTCCGGGGCGCATCACCCGATAGATGTCGGTCAGCGCCGTCTCGCGGCCCATGTTCTTGTCCATGGCCAGGGTGTTGCGCATGTAGGGGCCGACATTGACATTGTCGATGTCAAGCACCGGGATGTCGGTGATGCCCTGATCAAGCAGCACCTTCAGCGTGCCGCCCTTCACCTCGCCCTCCTTGTCCAGATCCCAGGTCAACTCATCGCCCGCTTCCACCCAGATCTCGCCGGTTTCTTCGTTGATGATGTCCTTGGCGACATAGCGACCGACGATCTGATCGAAGGGCAGCAGCAGTTCCTTGACCGAATCCGCATCGATCAGTTTCTTGACCATGCGCGGCGTCATCTTTTCACCGGCCGGGCAGATCACCTCGCCGGTGGCGGCATCAACCAGATCGAACGCCGGGCGGGTGCCGCGCACCCGTTCGGGGAAGAACCGGGTGATCCAGCCCTTGTTCTTTTCCAGCCGGAAATTCACCGTATCGTAATAGGCATCCATGATGCCTTCCTGATCCATGCCAAGCGCATAAAGCAGGGTCGTCACCGGCAGCTTGCGGCGGCGGTCGATGCGGGCAAAGACGATATCCTTGGCGTCGAATTCGAAATCGAGCCATGAGCCGCGATAGGGAATGATCCGGCAGGTAAACAGCAGCTTGCCCGAGGAATGGGTCTTGCCCTTGTCATGGTCAAAGAACACGCCGGGGCTGCGGTGCATCTGGGAAACGATCACCCGCTCGGTCCCGTTCACAACGAAGGTGCCGTTCTGGGTCATGAGCGGCATGTCGCCCATGAACACGTCCTGTTCCTTGACGTCCTTCACCGATTTGGCGCCGGTGTCTTCATCCACATCGAACACGATCAGACGCAGCGTCACCTTGAGGGGGGCGGCATAGGTCATGTCGCGCTGCATGCATTCGTCAACGTCGTATTTGGGCTTTTCCAATTCGTATTTCACGAATTCAAGGCGGGATGTCTCGTTGAAATCCACAATCGGAAACACCGACTGGAAAACGCCCTGAATGCCTTCGCCATCGGTCGGCTTGGGCGCGTCGCCCGAATTCAGGAACAGATCATACGAGGATTTCTGCACCTCGATCAGGTTCGGCATCTCCAGCACTTCGCGGATCTTGCCGTAAAACTTGCGGATGCGCCTCTGGCCAGCGTAGATTTGCGCCATGCTCGTCGTCACCTTTCATGTCTTTCGCGGGCGCGCTTGCCGTCGGGGGGCCGGCCGCGCGCCGCTTGCGAAACGGGGGGTGGGGGTTCCATTCATGCGTGCCGTCCCACCGGCATGCTCCCGAACCCGAAACCTGACCCTGGACAGGGCTTCGGGCCAAAGCCCTGTCCAGAACAGGTTTGGCCGGGCCCGAATTTCCCCGGGCCCAGCCATATTGCGCGACGGGTGCGCAGGCGCGCACCGCCCCGATTACTTCAGTTCAACCTTGGCACCGGCTGCTTCCAGCTTGGCCTTGATTTCTTCGGCTTCCGATTTGGAGGCCGCTTCTTTCACGGCCTTGCCACCGGCTTCGACCAGATCCTTGGCTTCTTTGAGGCCAAGACCGGTGATCGCGCGCACTTCCTTGATCACGTTGATCTTCTGTGCGCCGGCTTCAAGCAGGATCACGTCGAATTCGGTCTTTTCCTCGGCCGCTTCGGCCGGGCCAGCCGCAGGGCCAGCCATCATCACGGCGCCGCCCGCTGCGGGTTCGATGCCATATTCATCCTTGAGGATGGTTTTCAGTTCCTGCGCCTGAAGAAGGGTCAGACCCACGATTTCTTCGGCAAGTTTCTTAAGATCAGCCATTTTCCGTTTCCACTTTCTAAGGTGTGTTCCGACGCGGGCATATCGTCCCTGCGAAGGCTTGGCATTGCTCAGGCGGCTTCCCGCTCCTCGATGGTGGAGAGGATGCCCGCGATGTTCGAACCAGGTGCGCCAATCGCACCGGCAATGGCGCTGGCCGGGGCCCCGAGGCACGAGGCGATCTGAGCAATCAGCTCTTCACGCGACGGCATCGCAGCCACGGCTTTCACACCAGCCGGGTCGAGGGCCGAACTGCCCATCGCCCCGCCAAGAATAACGAACTTGTCGTTGGTCTTGGCATAGGCATCCGCGACCTTCGCTGCTGCGACAGGGTCTTCGGAATAGGCCAGTACGGTCATGCCCGTCAGAAGGTCGGCCAGGCTTGCGCAGGGCTGTCCCTCAAGGGCGATCTTGGCGAGCCTGTTCTTTGCGACGCGGACGGACCCACCCGCATCACGCATTTGCGCGCGCAGGCCCTGCATCTGAGCAACTGTCATGCCTTCGTAATGGGCAACCACCACGACGCCAGAGCTTTCGAAGATCTGGCCGAGTTCCTCGACCACTTTCTCTTTCTGGGCTCTATCCACAGTTTCACTCCAAGTTTGGGGGTTTCCCCCCGGCTCGTTTTGCCCCGGCAGATGCCGGGACGTTCGGGTCCGGTCTAGGGTCCCGAGGCCAAAACCACCCGAGGGATCACCCCCGGAAAATTCGTCTCGATCCCCATCTCGGGCAGGATATTAAGGGCCATGGCCCCCCCACCGTCTCGGACAGGACAGGGCCTTTGGGCCCCGCCATTCACCAGGGCCCAAAGGCCCGGACGAATTCATAGGGTGCGCATTCATCGCGCACCGAAACCACCTTTGGGGGTGCGCAATGAATGCGCACCCTACCCGTCAACTCCCGGTTGCCGAGGTCAGATCAACGCTGACCCCCGGCCCCATCGTCGAGGCGATCGACACCTTGCGCAGATAGGCGCCCTTGGCGCCTGCCGGCTTGGCCTTGGACACCGCATCGACAAAGGCGCGCAGGTTTTCCGCCAGCTTTCCCTCGTCAAACGAAACCTTGCCGATACCGGCATGGATCACCCCGGCCTTTTCAACCTTGAACTGCACTTCGCCGCCCTTGGCCGCCTCGACCGCCGTTTTCACATCCATCGTCACCGTGCCGACCTTGGGGTTCGGCATCAGGTTGCGCGGGCCCAGGATCTTGCCCAGACGCCCCACCAGCGGCATCATGTCCGGCGTTGCGATGCAACGGTCGAACTCGATCTTGCCGGACTGGATGGTTTCCATCAGGTCTTCCGCGCCAACGATATCGGCACCCGCTGCCTTGGCCTCATCGGCCTTGGCGCCGCGCGCGAACACCGCCACGCGCATGGTCTTGCCGGTGCCGTTCGGCAGGCTGACCACACCGCGCACCATCTGATCGGCATGGCGCGGATCGACCCCAAGGTTCATCGCCACCTCGACGGTTTCGTCGAATTTCGCGCGCCGCGGATTTCACCAGCTTGACGGCCTCTTCAACCGACAGGTTCTCTTTCCCGGCGAAGGCCTCGCGGGCGGTACGGGTCCGTTTTCCCAGCTTTGCCATGACTTATCCCTTCACCTCGATACCCATCGACCGGGCAGAGCCCAGGATGATCTGCATCGCCGCTTCGACGTCATTGGCGCTGAGATCCTTCATCTTGATCCCGGCGATTTCCTTGACCTGCGCCACGGTGACCGATCCGGCATTCGCCCGGCCCGGCGTTTTCGATCCGGCATTCACCTTGGCCGCTTTCTTCAGCAGGAATGACGCCGGCGGCGTCTTCAGTTCCATGGTGAAGGATTTGTCCTGATAATAGGTGATGATCACCGGGGTCGGCGATCCCGGTTCCAGATCCTGGGTGCGGGCGTTGAAATCCTTGCAGAACTGCATGATGTTGATCCCGCGCTGACCCAGCGCCGGACCGATCGGGGGCGACGGATTCGCCTGCCCCGCCTTTACTTGCAGCTTGAGCTGCCCGATTATCTTCTTGGCCATCCGGCCTCTCCTTTTTCACCTCCGCAAGGGCCACGCGTGGCCTGCGGTCTTCGGTTTAGTGGTCCGGCCCGCGGGGCGCGCCCCGCTCACCTCCCACGACCCATCACGTCAGGCGCCCTTGGTCACCTGCGTGAATTCCAGTTCGACCGGGGTCGCCCGGCCAAAGATCGACACCGTCACCTTCAGGCGATTGTGCGCCTCGTCCACATCCTCGACCATTCCCGAGAACCCCTCGAACGGCCCGTCGGTCACCTGAACCTGTTCGCCAATATCGAACCGGATCAGGTTGCGCGGCGCGTTCTCGGTCTCCTCGACACGGTTGAGGATCTGGTTGACCTCTTCGTCGCGCATCGGCATCGGTTTGCCCTGTGGGCCCAGAAACCCGGTGACGCGGTTGATCGAGTTGATCAGGTGATAGCCCTGATTGGTCATCTCCATACGCACCAACACATAGCCGGGCATGAATCGCCGCTCGGATGTCACCTTCTTGCCGCGACGCACCTCGATCACCTCTTCGGTCGGCACGAGCACCTCGACAATCTCGTCCTCAAGGCCTTTTTCCGCCACCGTTGTCCGGATCTGTTCGGCGATCTTCTTTTCGAAATTCGAAAGGACGCTGACTGAATACCACCGCTTCGCCATGTTCTCCGTCACCCCGTCCTGCCCGGCGCAACCGCGCCCGGCCCATTCAATTGCTTCTCTCGAAGAACAAAAAACAGCGCGCAACCGAATCGCTGCGCGCCCTTTGTCCCGACGTTGCCATGCTGTTACAACCCCGCCCGCCGGGTTGCAAGTGCCTCGCGCCGACCATACCGGGATTTCAGCCGAACTGGTTGAGAACCGCCTGAAGCCCGGTGCGGATGATCAGATCGACCACGAAAAAGAAGATCGCCGTCACCGTCGACAGCGCCAGAACCATCACCGATGTCATGACCACTTCCCTGCGTCCGGGCCACGCGATCTTGCCGCCTTCGGAACGCACCTGCTGGATGAACTGGATCGGATTTGCCTTGGCCATGATGGTCCTCACAAGAAGCTTTGCGCCAGATACGCGCGCAGGCCGGTGGTTTCAAGCACCCTTTGGCCGACCAGCCCCTTGCGCACGCCCGTCAGGGAACCTGGCCGACAGGTAGCTGCGGCGTCCGGCTGGCAGGGGCAGGGGGACTCGAACCCACGACCCTCGGTTTTGGAGACCGATGCTCTACCAACTGAGCTATACCCCTCTGCCTGACGCGGACCTACGGCACCGGCATGGCAAAATCAAGGGGCTAAACGCTGCATCGCGCGGCCCCGCCGACAGTAACGCAGCCAAGATCCGGCCCGATGACAGGGGTGTGTTTCGGATTGTCCCGGCATTCGCCCTGCACTGCCCCGGCCCCGGCCTGCAGCGCTTCGGCTTTTCGGTGAATCGGTGAAACGGTGAAACGGTGAAACGGTGAAACGGTGAAACGGTGAAACGGTGAAACGCTGTGGGTATTGATCTATTGCAATTTCAAACCGAATAAGTCTGTCACTTTCAT